>JBGZAX010000019.1:0-18976 GCA_041844335.1 Lachnospiraceae bacterium | reverse complement strand
TGATAAGGAAGATGATTTTATAATAAAAGCTGTTTTGATAAACAAATACGGTGTTTCAAGTGATGTGTTTGTAGGAAATTATACAATAAGCTATCCAATTCCTAGGGCTCCTGTCGTTACTCCGAGTACGGGGAAATACGATAAAAATACATTTATAAGTATAGAGGTTGAGGAAGAGTGCACCGCTTATTATAATTGGGACGGAAAAATTCCCGACAGTAAGTCGAAAAAATACAGTTTTCCGATAAAAATGAAGGAAGGCAGTCATACATTTACAACCGTTTCGATAAATAAGTATGGCAAGGTATCTTTCCCCACCTTTAGGAGTTTCGACGTATTTCCCGAAATGGAAAAAATTGAAGATAATGCCGATATTGAAAACTGATAAAGGGTTGGTTTTGTTAATGAAGTGATTTATAGCGTTTATGAAAAGAGTGTGTAAGATAAGGAGCAAAAAATGTACAAAATAGTTAAGAAAAGACGTTTGTCGGTAAATACGGTTTTGCTTGATGTTGATGCCGCAAGAGCTGCTAAGTATAGTAAGCCCGGACAGTTTGTCGTGGTAAGGCTTGATGAATTTTCTGAAAGAATTCCTTTGACCGTTTGTGATTATGATGTAAAAAGAGGTACAGTTACCATAGTGGTTCAAGACATCGGTTTTAGCTCACACAAAATATGTTCATTAAATGAGGGAGATTTTTTGATGGATTTCATCGGTCCATTGGGAGAACCGTCAGAATTTGTGAATGAAAACATTGACGAATTGAAAAAGAAGAAAATAGTTTTTGTGGCAGGGGGGCTCGGAACCGCCCCGGTATACCCTCAGGTGAAATGGTTAAGAGAACACGGTGTACTTTCGGATGTTATCATCGGAGCAAAGACAAAAGATCTTCTTATAATGGAGGAGGAAGTAAAAAGTGTTGCCAAGGAGGTTTATATTACAACCGATGACGGTTCTTACAAGCAAAAGGGATTAGTAACCGATGTTCTAAAAAACCTTATAGAAAAAGAGGGCAAAAAGTATGATTTTTGTGTTGCCATAGGACCTATGATTATGATGAAATTTGTCGCACAAACTACAAAGGCGTACAAATTAAAAACCATCGTCAGTATGAATCCTATAATGGTTGATGGTACGGGAATGTGCGGCTGTTGTAGATTAATTGTTGATAATAAGGTAAAATTTGCCTGTGTGGATGGTCCTGAATTTGATGCTCATCTGGTGGATTTTGATGCAGCCATAAAAAGACAGCTGATATATAAAACTGAAGAGGGCAGGGCACTTTTAAAGCTTAAAGAGGGAAGTATGCATAGTGGCGGTTGTGCTGCGGATAGGAGGTAGAAAAATGGCTGCTTTGGATATGTTTAAAAGAATTCCTGTAAGAGAGCAAGATCCTAAAGAAAGAGCAAAAAATTTTGATGAGGTATGTCATGGATATAATGAGGAAGAGGCTGTACTTGAGGCTCAGAGGTGCTTGAACTGTAAAAATGCAAAATGTATAGATGGCTGTCCGGTCGGCATAAATATCCCGAAATTTATATCTGAAATAAAAAATAAGGACTATCAGGCGGCGGCACGAACTATTGCCGAGGACTCGGCACTTCCCTCTGTTTGCGGCAGAGTTTGCCCTCAGGAGAGTCAATGTGAGGAGCGTTGTATCAGAGGGATAAAGGGGGAGGCTGTAAGTATCGGAAAGCTTGAGCGTTTTGTCGGTGATACAGCGAGAGAAAACGGCTATAAGTCGAGTGAAAAACAGGATAAAAACGGTTTTAGAGTGGCTGTTGTGGGTTCAGGGCCCGCAGGTCTTACCTGTGCCGGCGAATTGGCAAAGCTTGGCTATGCTGTGACCGTTTTTGAGGCGTTTCATAAGGCCGGCGGTGTATTAAGCTACGGGATTCCGCAGTTCAGACTTCCGAAAGACAGTGTGGTCGAATCGGAGATAAAAAATGTCTTGGATCTGGGGGTAAAGCTTGAGCTTAATACAGTTCTCGGAAAGGCGGGAACCGTAGATGATTTAATAAATGAAGAGGGCTATGATGCCGTGTTTTTGGGAACAGGAGCAGGCTTGCCTAAATTTATGGGAATTCCGGGAGAAAATGCAAGAGAAGTGATTTCCGCAAATGAATTTCTGACCAGAAACAATCTTATGAAAGCATATGATGACAGGTACGACACACCGATTTTTAAAGGCGGAAAGGTTGTAGTCGTAGGCGGGGGAAATGTGGCTATGGATGCTGCAAGGACGGCGATTAGGCTCGGCTCTGAAGTTCATTTGGTTTATAGGAGAAGTGAGACTGAGCTTCCGGCAAGAGCGGAAGAGGTACATCATGCAAAAGAGGAGGGTGTAAATTTCCATCTTTTGACAAATCCGGTATCTATAGAGCAGGATGAAAACGGCAGTGTAACCGGAGTTGTTTGTGTAGGAATGCAGCTTTTAGAGCCTGATGAATCCGGTAGAAGGCGACCTGTTGAAATACCCAATTCTGAATTTTTAATAGAAACGAATGTTGTAATTATGTCGCTTGGAACATCGCCTAATCCTCTTATTTCATCCTCGACAGAGGGGCTTGAGGTAGATAGGCATGGCTGTATAGTCGTTGATAAGGATACCTGCATGACTTCTAAAGAGGGAATATTTGCGGGAGGGGATGCGGTAATAGGAGCCGCTACTGTAATTCTTGCCATGGGTGCCGGAAAGAAAGCGGCAAAAGGCATACACGAATATTTAAGTAAAAAGGAATGAAGATAAAGTGAATATAAAAGTAAAAAAGATATCAAAACAACTATTTTCGGTATTATTGACGATTATTTTAATAAGTACAACGATAATTACCGTAAACGCAAAAAAGAGAGCTTTGATAGTTTTAGACCCGGGACACGGAACAAATTATGAATATCATGTATTTGAGCTTGACGGAGTTGAATATGCGGAGTATCAGCTGAATTTCACCATAGCCGAGTTTTTGTATGATATTTTAAGCAATTATGATGAAATAGACGTAAGGATGACTAAGAACACGGAAGAAGAACATCCTGAACTAAGAGAACGGGTGGTTAAAGCTAAAAAATACAAAAAGCAAACAGGGCTTCCAACCTATCTTATCAGTCTTCATAATAATGCAAGATCTGACGGCGGAACGGAAGTTGTAGATGACAATAGGCACGGCTGTATGGTTCTGGCGTCCAATTTAAATTATAAGGCAAAAACTCAGGAGAAGATAGACGATTTGTCCTATAATATTATAGGTGAGCTGTCACAATTAGGACTTTATGTGAATTATCCCGATAAAAACGGGATACTTAGGCGTACTTCAGAGGTAGGCAAATATCCTAACGGCAAAAAACGTGACTACTACGGTCTGATAAGGCACGGAGTGCTGCAAAACATTCCGACTATAATAGTAGAGCACGCCTATATGACAGATATAAATGATTCCAGAAACTTTCTGTTGTCCGATGAGGGTCTTAAGAAATTGGCAATAGCCGATGCCAAGGCTATAGTAGCTTTTTTAGGTCTTGAATGGAATGATGATTTTGTGCTGTGATTTCACCAAATTTTACAATATATTGTATTGACAAAATTAAAATATTATCCTAAGATAAATGATAAACAATATCATAAATAATTGTTTGATAAGGAGGATATCAATATGTCTTTAGTTACAGTCGGCAAAAATAATTTTGAAAGTGAAGTATTAAAATCCGATAAGAAAGTGATTATGGATTTTTGGGCGACATGGTGTGGGCCATGCCAAATGCTGGGACCCGTATTTGAGGCGGTTAGCAAGGAAAGAGAGGATTATAAATTCTGCAAGGTTAATGTAGATGAGGAGCAGGAGCTTGCATTAAAGCATAACGTTATGACAATTCCCACATTGATAATATATGAGAACGGAGAAAAGAAAAAAGAGATTTCCGGAGCTTTAAAGAAAGACGATTTAATTAAATTTTTAGTATAATTATATGTAATTTTAATTAAAAATCAGGGGATTTATAAGTATGGACAACGGATTTGCTATAGATATATCCGGATCCACAATTGCTGTATTTGCACAGGGCTGGATAAGTTTTTCTCGCCCTGTGTTTTGCCTTTATTACCCGTATATATAGGATATTCGGCAGGCGGCACTGTTTAAACGGATTCTTTCTTTCAGATTATTTTGACGAGGCTTCTTATAACAATCCTGCTTAATTTTTAGCTACGCGGTGTTCTAATTTTTGATAAAAAAGCAGTGAAATATAAAGGATTATTTAACCGGAAGAATGTCAGAAAATATGATAAACGATATTTTGGATAAGGTGATCGAAAAGAGCAGATAAAAAATCATATAATAGACTTGACATATTGATTACAGATGTATATATTTAAAATTTAGGAGAAAAATTTATGGAAAGAAAAAAAATATCGCAAGCAGTGATTGGCAGATTGCCCAGATATTATAGATATTTGAGCGATTTGATGAACAAAGGGGTAGAGAGGATATCATCAAATGAATTAAGTGAACTTATGCAAACCACTGCCTCATCCATAAGACAGGATCTTAATCATTTCGGAGGATTCGGGCAGCAAGGCTATGGATATAATGTTTCTTACCTTAGAAACGAAATTTCAAAGATTTTGGGGCTTGAGATAAAGCATACTATGATTATGATAGGTGTCGGAAACTTGGGACAGGCTATTGCAAATTTTAAAGGCTTTGATAGCGAAATATTCGAGGTTATAGGTCTTTTTGATATCAGTATGCACATAATAGGTAAAGTGGTATCTGGAATTACCGTTCAGCATATCAGCAAGCTTGAGGATTTTATGAAGGATCGCCATATTGACGTAGCAATTATTGCCACGCCGAAATCTGCCAATGGGATAGTGGCGGAATACTTAAGAAGATATAAGATAAAGGCTGTATGGAACTTATCTAATGCGGAAATAGATGTAGATAAAGATGTTATAGTGGAAAATGTCCATCTGCCGGACAGTCTTATGAGACTGTCATACAGAATGACTACTGTAAAACCGGCAAAAAATAAAAAGGATTAAAATTATTAAAAGGGGATAGTAATGAATTCCAGTATATTAAGGGCCAGGGCAATAGTTAATTTATCAAATCTTGCACATAATATAAATAAAATTAAAGAGATGGTATCCGACGGCGTTTCGTTTATGCTGGTAGTAAAGGCGAATGCTTATGGCCTGGGGGCAATTGAAATATCAAAATATGCCGAAAGTATAGACTTTGTATCTTATTTGGGAGTAGCTACAAGCGAGGAAGCTGAAGTGTTAAGACAAAACGGTGTAAAAAAGCATATTTTAATTTTGGGTTACGGATTAAATCAAGGATATGAAGAAATTTTAGATAAAGACGTGTCTTTTTGTATCTTTGATTATGAATCTGCATTAGAGCTTTCAAATATGGCAAAGAAAAAAAATGTTGTTGCAAAAATTCATATAAAGATTGATACAGGTATGTCGAGAATAGGATTTTTTAACAGCAGTGAAGATTTGGATATTATAGAGGAGATATGTAAGCTTGAAAACATTGATGCACAGGGAATATTTACTCATTTTGCAAAGGCTGACAGTGAGGACAAAAGCTATACTTTAAAGCAGCTTGGGGAGTTTAATGCCTGCATAGAGGAATTGGAGAATCGAGGTATTTCATTTAAGATAAAGCATTGCTCAAACAGTGCGGGCATTCTGCAATGCCCCGAGGCTAATTTTAATATGGTTAGATCCGGCTGTGCGGCTTATGGGCTTATTCCGTCGCCTGTCTTAGAGGACAAAATGAAAGATTTTAAACCGGTAATGAGTCTTGAAAGTACGATAGTATTTGTAAAGGAATTAAAGGAGGACAGACCTGTCAGCTATTCGGGAACCTATATAGCTAGAAAGGGCAGCCGGATAGCTACAGTTGCCATAGGCTATGCAGATGGTTATCCGAGAGCATTGTCAAATAAAAGCCATGTACTTTTAAATGGGAAAAGATGTAAGGTAATAGGAAATGTGTGTATGGATCAGCTGCTTGTTGATGTTACTGAAATAGACA
Source organism: Lachnospiraceae bacterium (assembly GCA_041844335.1). Lineage (GTDB taxonomy): Bacteria > Bacillota > Clostridia > Lachnospirales > Lachnospiraceae > CAUUFM01. The sequence goes on along the minus strand of JBGZAX010000019.1, from coordinate 12,931 downwards.
ATATAAGTGCAAAGGATAGTGTTATATTAATAGGGGAGAGCGGTAGCGAAAGAATAACTATGGAAGAGCTTGCCTATCTTTCAAATATGATAAATTACGAGATGATTTGCGGTATAGGTAACAGAGTGCATAGGGAATATGTTTTCTTGGAATAAGAAAACATTAACGGGGTGGAGATAATGTCGGAGATACAATTACTAAGGGCAGGTATTTTTTTGATATTGACAGCTTTTGTGGCTTTTATAGTATTTCTTATTTTGAGCTTGGTAATTTCAAGGGAGGATAAGCGGAGTAGAAGAAAGGCTTTAAATAGCGAGGAGTTTCATAAAAATGAGGGAATGATTGAGCAATCATATGAGTTTCTCCATGATGGCGAAATCTTCGATGCTGAAATAAAACAGACCTATGACAATGAGTTTGATAAGGATTTGGAAGATAGGATAGTGAGTGAAGCAGGCAAGATAACTGATGAGATAGAAAAGATAGGGATTTCAAAACAATGGGCTTTTTTACAAAATGATGTAAGCAAGATAGTTATCGGCAAAGAAAAAATGTTTGCGGTAAAAAAAGGCGCCAATATAAAAAACGTGTTGGGTTATATGATCGAAAATAATGTTTCTCATTGCCCGGTTTACCAAAGAGGAATCGATGACATCTTGGGAGTGGTTAAGATAAAAGCCTTATTGAAAAAATATTTAAATAGAAATGAAACTGACGACTCAACATTTACTTGGGAAGATTGCATAGAGATGCCTCCCTTTATCTCAAGAAGTATAAGTATTATTGATGCTTTTTCACAAATGAGGCAAAGACGCAGTAAAATAGCGATAGTTATAGATGAATATGCCCAGACAATAGGTATAATAACAGAGCAGGATATAATAAACGGCATTATTAAGCCGATGAATGAATAAGAAACGAAAATATAGAAAGGAATTTTATTATGTCAGGACATTCCAAATTTGCCAATATTAAGCACAAGAAAGAAAAAAACGATGCGGCAAAAGGAAAAATTTTTACTTTGATAGGTAGAGAAATAGCCGTAGCTGTGAAAGAGGGAGGTTCGGATCCTAATAATAACAGCAAGTTAAGAGATGCGATAGCAAAGGCAAAGGCGAATAATATGCCGAATGACACAATAGACAGAGGTATAAAAAAAGCGGCAGGCGATTTAAATGCAGTAAATTTTGAAACGGTGAGATATGAGGGATACGGACCGTCCGGAGTAGCCATAATTGTAGATGCCTTAACAGACAACAAGAACCGAACCGCCGCCAATGTAAGATCAGCATTTACAAAAGGTAACGGAGCTATAGGTCAACAGGGATGTGTTTCCTATATGTTTGATCAAAGAGGTGTGATTTTGGTAGAACAGGAGAGCTGTGAGCTTGATGAAGAAAGCCTTATGATGACGGCACTTGATAACGGTGCTGATGATTTTGAAAGTGACGATGATGAAAGATATATTATTTTAACCACGCCCGAAAGTCTTCATTCCGTGAGGGAGGCATTGGAAAAAGAGGGAATAAAAATAGCCTCCGCCGAGCTGTCTATGATACCGCAAAATTATGTGAACATAGAAACTGATGAAGAGGCTTTAAATGGTCTTAATAAGACCTTGGATCTATTGGATATTGAAGATGATGTTCAGGCTGTTTTTCATAACGCAATAGGGATATAATTTTGTTTATATTAATAAGGAGTGTTATTTGTGGCGTCAAATCGACCTAAAAGTAAGAATACGAATAAAAAGAAAACAAGTAATAGGCAGGTTAAAAATCATTCCGAAAATTCAGGTAGCGTAAACAACATGGAATATTCAGATAGAGTAAAAACCGAAGTTGAAGTTCTGATTATGTTTGCAATATCAGTAGTCTTATTAATTGGTGTATTAGGCGGGGGAAAAGGACCCCTGCTTTTTATAGGCGGATTTTTATTCGGACTTTTCGGTGTGTTCGGTTATATTTTTCCGGTTTTTTTATTTGTTATCTGCACTTTTATAAAGGCTAATACCGGCAATAAAAAAATAAGGGTTAGAGTTGCAGCTTTCATAATAATGTATATATCATTAATTTCCATGATACATATATTATCTGCAGATATAAATAAGGGATTCAACCTGATTGCCGTTTATTTAGGGGCGATTGAAAATAGGAGCGGCGGAGGAATTGTCGGTGCAATCTTTTCCGCCGTTATTTATAATGTTGTCGGAAAGGTGGCGACCGTCTTTATATTTATAATCTTATTTATAATCTGCCTTATAATTGTGACTCAGAAGCCGCTACTTGCCATGATGAAAAAAAGCGGTAAAAAAGCTTATAATTCGACTGTTTCAAATCTTAAAGAAAGAAGTAGGGAAATAAATAGAGAAAAAAATGTGGTGAGTTTTGGAGAAAGAGCAAGAGCTATAAGAATTTTGGATATTGATACTGATAATCCCAAGCCTATGGACTTCAGTCCTATTGAATTTACCAAGAAATGCAATATCAAGCCAAATCCTATGGGCGGTAATGTCGGAATGAAAGAGATAAATCTCAACCCTTTTGAAAACTTTGAATTTGATCATTATAATGATGTTAATGATAAGGAAAGGGAGACGGAAGTAAGCTGCAATGAATATACTGATCCCATATATAGCGGTAAAACGGAAATATATAATGCAGTCGGCAAATCGGAGGAAATGAAAAACACTGTCGTAGAATTTACCGATTTCAAAATTTCTTCCAAAGCTGATGAATATGAAAATGAAGAATATACGAGTGATGATGATATTGATGACGAATGTGAAGATGACTTTAATGCCCGGGAAATAAGGTTTGAAAGTGATCATAATTTAGCAAATGAAAACACTTCAGATAAGCTGTCTGAAATGACGGATATTAAGATTACAGCATCATCTGAAGATAAATCATTATCAGAATGCACGCTGTCTGAAGAATCGGAAACTTTACCAAATGAAGATTTGCCAAAAATAGATGAAGCTAATGACAGCAGCTTGTCTGATGAAAAATTAAAAGAAAAGGAAATAGAATATACTTTTCCTCCAATTGATCTTCTGAAAAAGGGCACCGGAATAAAGCAGACAGACAGTTTAAAAATAAAAGAAACTATGAAAAAGCTCGAGGATACCTTTGCAAGCTTTAATATCACCGTAAATATGGCGGGTGCAAGCATCGGTCCTACAGTTACCAGATATGAATTAAGTCCGGCGCCCGGTGTAAAGGTCAGTCAAATTTTGGCAAGATCCGATGATATAAAACTTGCATTGGCAGCAGCCGATATAAGAATTGAGGCTCCGATCCCGGGTAAATCATATATCGGCATAGAAGTTCCGAATTCCGAAAACAGTACAGTTATGCTTAGGGATTTATTGGAAGATGCTGCATTTAAGAACAATAAATGTAAGCTGGCATTTGCTGTCGGAAAGGATTTATCCAACAGAACTGTAGTAGAGGACATTTCCAAAATGCCGCATCTTTTGATAGCCGGAGCTACCGGTTCTGGTAAGTCGGTATGTATCAATACCCTGATATTGAGTATATTATACACATGTAGTCCCAAGGATGTAAGACTTATCATGGTAGATCCTAAGGTAGTGGAATTAAGTGTGTATAACGGCATACCTCATCTTTTAGCGCCTATAGTGACAGATGCAAAAAAGGCTGCCGGAGTCTTAAATTGGGCTGTTGCCGAAATGACTGAAAGATATCAGCTCTTTGCAAATGCGGGTGTAAGGGATTTGACGGGATATAACAGATGGGTAGAAGATCCCGCCAACAAAGAAACCGTGGAAGCCGACGGATTGACCGTGTTGCCCAAAATCGTAATTATAGTTGATGAATTGGCCGACCTTATGATGGTATCTGCAAAAGAGGCTGAAGAGTCTATTTGCAGATTGGCACAATTAGCAAGAGCGGCAGGAATGCATTTAATACTTGCTACGCAAAGACCATCAGTAAATGTAATCACAGGACTGATAAAGGCGAATATGCCCTCAAGGATTGCGTTTTCGGTGACATCGGGAGTAGATTCAAGAACCATTCTTGATATGAACGGAGCTGAAAAGCTGCTTGGAAAAGGAGATATGCTGTTCGGCCCGCAGTGGTTGCAGACTCCGATAAGACTTCAGGGTGCCTTTATTTCTGATGAAGAGGTAGAAAGAGTGACATCTTATCTTAAAGAGCAAGCCAAGAATTCAGACAATCAGACATATGATACAATAGAGAAGGAAATAGCAAAAGCTGCGAATCAATCGATTATTGACGGCAATCATTCAAATCATGACGGTGATTACGGACTGGATCCCTTATTTATTGAGGCGGCGGCTCTTGTGGTCGGCAAAGAAAAAGCATCTATCGGTATGTTGCAGCGAGCATTGAAAATAGGATTTAACAGAGCAGGTAGGATAATGGATCAAATGGAGACTCAAGGTGTAGTAGGAGAAGATGAAGGAACAAAGCCCAGAAGTGTATTAATGAGCCTTGAGGAGTTTGAGGAATATAAGAGGAGCTTTGTAGATTAATACAACAAAAATGTTGTAAAAATTATTTTATGGTTGTAAAAACGACATACAATTTATGATTTTTATGTATAATACAGGTATATCAAGTAAGTCTTGATATACCTATTTTTTATCCGTACCAACATAACTTAATAAAATTTATTTTAAATTAAATATTATTTGCTTGCATTTTTTTTATAAATGTTATATAATGCTAACAGTTAGCTATGCTTAACTAAATACTAATAATAAGGAAGATGACGGCATGGAATTTGTGCAGAAAAAAGAATTGAATTGTTCTTTTGAAAATACAAAATCTAATGGATTTGAGAACGGTACATACGAGAAATGCCGATATTGTGTGGCTTACCAATGTGCGCCTGTACTGGCTTATATAAAGCCATCGAATTTATTAATTGTCAAATCTGAGGTTTGTCATAAGCTGAAAGTAGATATTATGGCAGCTAAAGCTAACTGTAAATTGCTGTATAAGGCTGAAAACAAATACATTTACCTAATATATAGAAAGAAAGCGATAGAACATTTAATCAGCATAGACGAAAATTCAGATTACCTGAAGACATTAGGCTATGATAAGTGTATACTTGAAAAAGATGTAGATGCGGCAATAGATTACTTGGCGCTGAGATTAACTGGCGCATTGGAGAAAAAGTGGAATTTTCCGCACGAGATGGGAGTTTTTATGGGCTATCCGCTTGCAGACGTTTTGGGATTTATTGAAAATAACGGAAAAAATTATAAGCTGTCAGGATACTGGAAGGTTTATCAGAACAAAGATGCGGCTGCCGGAATTTTTAAGCAGTATGATTTAGCAAGAAATATAGCACTCAACCTTATTGCAAAGGGCGGAGCTTTAAGTTCGCTTTATACGGTGTATGCCGGATCTGCGGTTTGAGTAAAAATTGTGCCGGTAAGACTTTAATGTCTTAAAAAATAAATTTTATAAATAAAAAGGAGATTTAAAAAAAATGAGCAAGATTTATGTGGTATATTGGAGTGGAACAGGTAATACACAGGTTATGGCTGAGGCATTGAGAGACGGTGTAGTGGCAGGAGGAGCAGAATGTGTGTTACAGACCGTTTCAGAGGCTAATATTGATGATTTAAAAAATGCCAGCACCTTTGCACTCGGATGCAGTTCTCAGGGTGCGGAGGTTCTTGAAGAAACTGAAATGGAGCCTTTTGTTACTGAGCTTGAGGGATCTGTCAGCGGAAAAAATATCGTATTATTCGGTTCTTATGGCTGGGGTGACGGTGAATGGATGAGAAATTGGGTAGATAGAATGAAGGCTGCCGGAGCAAATATAGTAGGCGGTGAGGGAATTATTGCAAATGAATCACCGAACGACAGTGCAAAGGATGAATTATTTGCTACAGGAAAGCAGCTGGCTTCATTCAAGTAAATTAATATTTTTTGAAAGGAAGTAGTAGTTATGTCAATAATTCATAAAGAAATTGATGATTTTACAGTAAAGGCGTATGTGGACGGAAGCTTTAAAGATGTAAGTAAGAGCGACGTTCTCGGGAAATGGGCGGTATTCTTTTTTTATCCGGCGGATTTTTCTTTCGTGTGTCCTACCGAGCTTGAAGATTTAGCAAATAAATATGAGGAATTTAAAGCTATCGGCTGTGAGATATATAGTGTATCCTGCGATACGCATTTCGTGCATAAGGCTTGGTATGATGCGTCAAAGACTATAAGAAAGGTCAAATATCCGATGCTGGCAGATCCTACAGGAACACTTACAAGAAGTTTTGAGGTTATGACAGAGGATAGTGGAATGGCTGAAAGAGGCAGCTTTATCATAAATCCTGAGGGAAAGATAGTAGCTTATGAAGTAATTGCGGGAAATGTCGGCAGAAATGCTGATGAGCTGTTCAGAAGAGTTCAAGCAAGTCAGTTTGTTTATGAAAATGGAGATCAGGTTTGTCCGGCAAAGTGGCAGCCGGGTGCTGAAACATTAAAACCGAGTCTTGATCTTGTAGGACTGCTATAATACGTAAATCATCCTGGTGTTTTGATTACATATATGACAAACAATTCGGGAGGCAGGTATTTCGGATATGCTGCAGAAATTTGTTTGTGCGAGGCGTGTCAATTTACCGATTTTGAGATACTTGCGGTATTAGTTTATAGAATGAATTAATTCAGCTTAAAAAAGACGGGGGTCACACAATACGAAGCTTTCTATTGTGATTTTCGTTCTTTTTTAAGCTTTTTTAAAAAATTATTATTGATAAGGAAGGTAAAAATGACGGAAAACACAGATATCAAAAGCTTATATGATCTTATAGTAGTGGGCGGAGGGCCTGCGGGACTTGCTGCTGCTATATACATGGCAAGAGCGAGATATAAGGTATTGGTTTTGGAAAAAAATGAAGAGGGCGGCGGACAGATAAGGATAACCTCAGAGGTTGTAAATTATCCGGGAATTCTTAAAACAAGCGGAAAAGAGATAATGGAGGATTTAAGGATTCAAGCCAATAATTTTGGGGCTGAGATAATAAATGCAGAGGCTATGGCTATGGATCTTGAAAATGATATTAAGACCATTTATACGACAAATGGAGAGTATAAGAGTCTGGGTGTTATTTTGGCTCTCGGTGCAAATCCCAGAAAGCTCGGTTTTAAAGGAGAAAAGGAGTTTCAGGGTCGAGGAGTGGCATATTGTGCAACCTGTGACGGAGAATTTTTTACCGGAATGGAAGTCTTTGTAATAGGCGGTGGTTTTGCAGCGGTAGAAGAGGGTATGTTCCTCACAAAATATGCAAGCAAGATACATATGATAGTAAGAGAACCCGATTTTACCTGTGCAAAGACTATTTCCGATAAGATAAAAAATTATGATAACATAGACGTAAGATTTAACACAGAGGTAGATGAGGTGTCGGGCTCCACCACACTTGAGGTCATAAAGCTTAAAAATAATGAAACCGGAGTACTTGAAGAGATAAGAATAGATTCAGGTTTCGGTGTGTTCGTATTTGCAGGCTATGTTCCTAATACCTCATGGATTTCCGCAAATGTGAACAGAGATTTACAGGGCTATATTATAACCGATAATCAACAAAAGACAAATATCGACTGTGTATATGCGGCAGGAGATGTGTGTATAAAGCAGCTGCGTCAGGTGGTTACGGCGGTGAGCGACGGAGCTACAGCGGCTACGGCACTTGAAAAAGATCTTGCCAAAAAACACGAGATTTTAAATATTCCACAGCTTGAATTTGAGATAAATAAGATAGAGGTCGATAAAAGGAAGACTGTGAGTAGCGAAGAAAAAGAAGAGAACGGAACAGGCTTTTTCACAAATGATATGAAAGAGCAGATAAAAGCGGTTTTAGCAAAGCTTGATAAGAACGTTGTGCTAAAGCTGAGACTTGATAACAGAGCCGTATCGGGAGAGGTAAGAGGCTTTATGGCGGAATTTGCAGATTTTTCAGATAGACTCAGCATAAAAATCGAGGATGCCACAGATAATGCACGTCTGCCGGAAACGGAGATTTCATCTGAGGATAAGGACTTTGGAATAAAATTTCACGGAGTACCGTCGGGACATGAGATTAATTCATTCATTCTTGCGATATATAACGTCGGGGGAGCGGGGAAGGCTATTGATGCTGCCACACTTTCAAAAATCAACTCTATAAATAAGAAGACAAATATAAAAGTTTTGGTGTCGTTATCATGTACAATGTGTCCAGAGGTCGTAATGGGAGCACAGAGAATAGCATCATTAAATGATAATGTAGAAGCTGAAATGTTTGATTTAATGCATTTTCCGAGACTTAAAGAAAAGTATAATGTTATGAGTGTTCCATGTATGATAGTAAATGATAAAGATCTGTATTTCGGAAAGAAGAATATTGATGAAATAGCTAACCTGATAGCAAACTAAAAGTCCTGATTTCAAGAAAATGCAGTGTCGTTTAATGATTTTATAATCATGTAAAAAGTGCCTAAAAGTCTGATCAATACTGACTTTTAGGCACTTTATAATAAAATTATAAATTAAAGCTTGAATTTTGATGCCTCACTTTGCAGATCGGTTGCAATTTTTGCCAGATTTTCGCTTGCCTGCGATATATTGGCAATGGCTGCAACCTGTGTTTCCACAGCTGCTGACATTTCTTCTGTAGATGCCGCATTTTCCTCTGCTATTGCTGATAAATTCTCTACAACTGTTGATGTACTGTTATTTGCTGCCTGGACTATCTTCGATGATTCGCCAAGCTTTGTCATTATGATCTTGCTTTCATCTACAGAGCTTGATATTTCCTCAAACTTTTCTTTCATTTGTTCAAGCATTTTCTCCTGCTTTTGAACTATCTGTTTTGTCTGCTCCATTATTTCAACGGCAAAGCCTGTTTTTCCTTTTAAATCTTTAACAATTTCTTCTATTTCCATTGCAAATTTATCCGATTGATATGCAAGTTCTCTTACTTCTTCTGCTACAACCGAAAAGCCTTTTCCGGCATTACCGGCTCTTGCAGCCTCTATTGCGGCATTAAGGGATAATAAATTCGTTTGTGCTGCTATTGATTTTATCATCTCAATAGCTTTTGATATTCTTTCCGCACTGTCATTGGTTTCATTCACTATATCACTTACCTGCTTTGAAGTCTGTGTAGATTCCTCATTTGCTGAAACTAATGAGCTAAGGCTTTCATTTCCTTCATCTTTTTTTTGGGATATAAATTCATTTTTTTGAGTTAATTGATCTATTATTTCAAGCATGGTTGTTAATTGAGTGTTAGAGTTTTCAACGTCCATAGCTAAACGCTGTGCATCCTGTGCCTGACTTACGGCGCCGTCTGATATTTGAGAAACCGCAGTACCCACATTATTTGCAGATGAAGAGGTACTTTGTGCTGTAGCTGTAAGTTCTTCGGAAGTGGCTGCCGTACTTTGGGCATGGTTTGCTATATTTGATATAATATTTGTTAAATTTGTTCCCAATTCACTCAATGCTCTAACTACACTTCCAACTTCGTCTCTCTTTTTAATATATTTTCTTAATTTTCCGGATTCTTCTTTTAAATCAAGATTGTAATCAGCCAGTTTAGCTATAGATTTTTCAATTAAGGACATAGGGATTGATATGTAGCTTATCAAAATAATTACTATTATTATACCTATAAGCAACACTATTCCTAAGTCGGACATTATGCTTATTTTGGCATTTTCTCTCGGTTTCGCCAAAAAATAATTAAGCGTTGTCACTGATTCAAAACACCAATTCTGTTCGACTCCCGGCAATTCTACCGACACATATATTATTTTTCCTTTTTTTGTGGTTCCTGCAATGGTTTCTTCACTTATCTGATATCCTTCAGTTATCGCTTTTTTTACATTTGCTTCCGAGTCGGGAACAGCCTGAAATAAATTTTGGAATATCATTGATTCATCCATGGCATTTGCCACAAACGTACCTTTATCTGTTATAAGACCTTTAAAATCTTCATCTCCGTTTGACTCCGACACTATTTTACTTTGTAAGTCGTTAATGTCGATATCTACAATAACAACACCTATATTTTTATCGTCGTTCATAATCGGGAATATATAGGATGTCACAAAGCTGTTGTCTGAATCCACGTAGGGGTCAAGCAAAATATTTTGCTTAGAGCTTATCCCTTGCCTATACCAATCTCTATCCAAATCCATTTCATTTTCTACAGTTACATCACCTCCGGCGTCTTTTCTATAAATGTATTTTGCAAACCGTCCTTTATAAGAGTCCGCCTGATCAAATGCATTCGGCTCAAAATATATGCCTATACCCTTTATACCTTCAATTTCTTTATACATAACCAGCATATTATTGATCAAAAGATCTCGGTTTCTGTTTTCTTTTTTGATCTTGGAAACGGTATTTTGTGTAATAGCTTTGATACTTGAGCCGAACTGGTGTGCCACTATAAACCTTTTTTCCACTTCAAGCGCAAGTTCTTTGGTTTCCTTAAGCTTTAATCTTTCTCCGCGTGCAATTTCAGAATTAAATTCATTCTTTATTTGCAACATCGACTTGGTTCCCATGGCAATAATTAATATAATTACTACCAGAAAGCCAACTTTCACGCCGATGCTGATAAATTTCCTTTTGTTAAGCATAATCTAAAATCCTCCTGAATATTTTTTCGTTTGCTGTTATATCTGCTTTTCCTTTAGCAATCTGCAAAAATCGTCAAGCTCCATAGGTTTAAAAAAGTAAAAGCCCTGTATATAGTCGCATTTTAACGCTCTAACTAATTCTAATTCCTCCCTCCTTTCCACGCCTTCTACACAAATCAACATTCCGAAATTTTTGCAGGTACTTATTACTCCTCCTAAAAATTGTTGATTTTTGTTTGATTTAATGCTTTCTTTTACTAAGCTTTTATCTATCTTAACTATGTTTGCGTTATATCTGATTAAAAATGAAATAGACGAATATCCAATTCCAAAATCATCTATGGCTGTCATCATTCTCATATTTTTGCATTTGTTGGCGAAATCAATCACTTTTTCATTATCATCATAATAATTGTTCTCTGTCAGCTCTAACGTTATTTCTTCTCCTGAAAGATTGTATTTTTTTAATGTTTTCTCTATAAAACCTAATAATTCGTCATCCAGTATTTGGATGTAGCTTACATTTACATGCAATCTGAAGTTATCTTTATATTTCTTTATATTTTTGCTGATTCTGGCGGCTTCCTCAAATACGAACTTTCCTACCTGAAAAATTAAGCCTGTTCTTTCTAAAATCGGTATAAAAACTTCAGGAGAAATAAAATTTCCGTTATATTCCCACCTTAAAAGAATTTCTGCAGATAAGACTTTATCATCATTATTCACTATCGGTTGAGCGACGACTCTGAAATTTTTAAAATTTGAATGGACGCATATGCAAAGCTCAAGCTCTATTTGATTTAAGTAGTGTCTATGCAATATGTCCGCATCGGATAATATGCACACATCATTTTTGTAGATATTAGTTTTTGTCATAGCCATTATTTTATCAAACACGTCTAAAATGTTTTCCGAAATAATTTGCTCTTTTTCTGCGACATATACGCCGATATTTATGCTTTTCTTGAATATAAAGTTATGTGAGTACTCTTTATCTACAATGGCCTTTATACTGCCAGCTATTTCTATAATTTCATCTAAGTATTTCTCGTTTATTATCGCTAAAAATTTTACTCCCTCAATTCTGTAAAGATATATTTTATTGTCCAGTTCGTTACATATCTTATCTGTGATATCTTTTATAAATCTATCCGTATAATCTCTTCCTCTTGAATCGTTGATTATGCTTAAATGGTTAAGAGAAAAGCCGATCACACCTATTTTATTCGACATGAAGCTTAAAAGCTTTAACCTTGCTCTGCTTTTTCTTTGCAGATTTGTAATGGGATCAATATCCATCTCATCATCTAAAATGGTAATTTTGCCCATAAAAAAAAGCGGTTTGTCGTTTTCATACTTAATCTTACCCTGACAGGAAATCCAATGCTCTACACCCTTTATATCCTTTACCTTATACATTAAATCGTGTATTTTATCGGTTCCAATAAGAATTTGCCTGATGTCTTTATCGTATAGTTCCAAATCCGCCTTATTACATATTCGTTTTCTCCATTCGTTTGTTAAGTCCTTTATTATATTGGATTTAAAACCGAACATTTCTTTTAATTTGTTCGAAATACAGTATAGATCTGACTGCACATCTCCAAAAAATATAGTGTTATTTTTATAGGTAATTACATCGAAGAAGGTAGCCAAATCTAACTTATATTTATTGATAAATTCATAAAATATTCTTATTTCTGAATTATCAAAATTCGCTGATAGGAATAATTCGCTCATAACTAACTCCTTTCATCCAACATTATTTTAACAATGTTGTGATTATGTAATGTTCTAAAATATTCGAAAATGCGGTTATATAAATCTTACAGCATAACTATAATTATGTTGTAAAAGCAACTAAAATTGTCATCAATCCCATAAACAAAAAACTCACGATCTGCTTTTGTAATTTTCACCAAGTGCTTGTATTGTATTACAAAAATATCCGTTTTGCAAGTAAATCAGTACTCTTTGTAACCCTATGTCATCTTTTTTTGTTTTTAATAAATTCATTTTCTATCTAAAAAAAGATCTTTCTTTCCATTCTATCAAACTCTTTTTAGATTAGTTTTAACAATCGTAAATAGACTTGATAAAGGGAAGAATGCCTTTATACCACCAGCACAACATCTGAAGCTAATGAAGCTAAGGAAATCGATTAGTGGTATATCGATTCATTGAAGAACTTACCCCTGTCGCTTCTATCTGTCTTGTAAATTCATTTTCAAATCTGCCGATATAGTTGAAATACACTTCGATACGCTGAACGGCGTATTTTGGTTTTTTTACCT
>JBGZAX010000018.1:0-37524 GCA_041844335.1 Lachnospiraceae bacterium | reverse complement strand
TGTAAAAAAGACTAATGATTATTTGCCCTATATAAATCTTGCAGCAAAGCTCGGATATTTAAATGGCTATACAAATAAAAAATTCGGCTATAATAAAAAGGTCACAATGGGTATGGCAGCTTACAGCTGTCTTAAAATATTAGGCTATGATAAAAATGATCTTATAAACCTTAATGGTGATGCTCTTATGGAAAAATTTAATTCTCTTCAGTTAAATAAGAACATCGGAAAGCCCGCCGGAGGTAAGCTGACGGGAGAGGATTTATCAAATTTGTTCTACAATCTTTTATCCGCACCTAAAAAAGACTCTACAATTCTGGGAAAGGCACTGGGATACGAGTTTAATGCCGACGGTACCGTAGATACATCATCGTTATTAAATTTCGGCAATAAAATAAGCATAGCATCCGCATCAGGTTCATTAAATCCGGGGATGAGTGCAGATAAAATCTTCAGAAACGGTAAAAAAGCGACTGTGGGCGATATTCAAAAGCTTGATCTGTTGTATTACAAAGAGAATGGCAGCACGTTGTATGTCTATTCTGAAAAGGTATATGGGGCTTTAAATCAAATAGATCCTTCCGATGCCAATCCGAAAAGCATAGTTGTGGCAGGACAGACTTTGGAGCTGGCGAAAAATCCCATTGATCTTCCAAACGGTGCAGATATCGGAGCTAACAGATGGAAAACACTGTTTCTACAAAGGGATATAGAAAAGGGCAGCTTTGTCACTGCGATAAAAGACATGAACGGCAAGGTGGTTTCCGTCTATAAGCAATCAATATCGGAGGACAAGACCATAGGATATGTGGTAAAGAATGAAACTAAAAAGGTTTCGAACACAAAAGACGGCTTTGATATAGTAAATGTGATGACAGTTGTAACTACCACGAATAATGAGCTTGAGATTAAAAATCCGAATGTTGCTATAGGTGTCGGCAACATAGTAAGTGTGGTTTATGATAATTCGGGAACTCCCGTTATACGTCTTGAAAATAACAATGGCGGCTCGTTGAGCGGAAAGGTGTTGTCAGATGATTTGCGGGCGGTTGAGGTGAGCTACGATCTGCACGCAAGCGTTACAAAGGGTATGCTATCTTCTTTAGATTTGTCAAAGGTAAATGCCGAGTATATAGGCTATAATAAAAAGGGAGAGGTAAACGAGCTTATCTTAAAAAACGTTACGGGAGAAGCGTATAAATATGGAATTATAACTGAGTTCAGGGGTGATACTGTAGGCTATATTATAGGTGATAAGAAGAACATTGCGGAATATGATAGGGGCTTTTATCTTGATCCTGCGAAAGAGGCGGTGGCACTCGGATTTAAAGAAAATAAGCTGGATACCGTTAAGCCGCTTAATTCGGTGCAAATAAATAAGATAAACGGAAATGTGGCGTTTACAAAAAACGGAAATTATCTGATAGCCGACGACATAGACGTTTATTACAAGAGCTTTAATGAGTGGAAAACCGATAAAGTGAAGAATATGAATGATATTACGGGACATACGGTAAAGGGATACTATCCTGACAATTCAAATATAATTAGGCTGATAATCATTGAAAAATAAGCAAATGGGGAATATTTAAAGATGAACAAGAAATCAAAAAAAGGGCTAATAATCACTATAATTATCATGGCAGCGGTCTTTGCGGCAGTAGGAGTGATATTGTCAAAGATGCTCTCCAAAAAGATAGGCGACACGGATATAGAGGATAAGACAATAGCTAAAGTTGAGAAAGGTGATATTGATGCAAAAATCTTCGGTAGAGGAGTCTTACTTCCGAACAATCAGTATGTGGTAAAATCCTTGGTTAAAGGAGAGGTGCTGTCGGCAAATTATAAGGAAGGCGACAGCGTAAATAAGGGAGATATGCTTTTTGAAATAAATCAGGAGGATGTCAAGGGTCAGGAGACTAATGCAAAAATAGGCATTAAAAGAAATAAAAACAATCTTAATAACCTTAAATCTCAGATAGCGGAATTAAATATAAAGGCTCCTATTTCAGGAACCGTTACCAAGCTTGATGTAAAAAAGGGTGATAATGTAAATGCAGGACAGGTAATAGGAGAGATTGTAAATACTGATGCCGTTAAGGTGAACACATACTTCATCAGTGAGGATTTAAAGGGAGTAAGGACGGGAGATAAAGCCGCAATAATTATAGATGCGACAGGAGAGGAGATAAGTGCAAGGATAAGCAGTATTTCTTCAAAGGAGGAAATTATCGACGGCGGAATATCCGCAAGGCTTGTAAAGCTTACTGCAAAAGGGAATCTTTCATCAATTCAGGGAGCTGTAGCAAATGCCAAGATAAATTCAGCACTGTCAATAAAGGGCGGATCTGTGGAGGCAATGGATACCGCATCAATAATTGTGAGGGTATCTGGTCAGATAAAAAATTTGAATAAAGAAAAGGGTGATATTGTATCAAAGGGCAGTGTGATCGCAAGTGTGGAGTCAAAGGATTTAGACAGACAGATAGTGACCGCTAAGCTTGATATAGAGCAGTCTAAGACCGCTCTTGATGAGGTAAAGACCCGTCAAAAGCTATACAGGATATCTGCACCTATTAACGGAACGATCGTTACCCTTAATAAAAAGGCGGGAGATACAGTTGATCCGAGTGTGGACACGGCAGGAATGGCTGTTATATATGACTTATCCAGTATGAAACTAACATTAAATGTTGATGAGCTTGACATATTGAGTATAAAAAAGGGTCAAGAGGTGGAGATACAGGCTGTGGCTACGCCGGCAGCCAAATATAAGGCGGTTGTTGAAAATGTGAGTATGCAGGGAACAGCATCAAACGGTGTCACAAGCTATCCCGTCGTTATAAGAGTTACTGATGTAGGCATGCTTATGCCGAGTATGAATGTTACCGGAAATATAAAGATAGGGCAGGCAAAGGATGTTTTGACCGTACCTGCAAGCTGTCTGCAACGTGGCAATAAGCTGTTTGTCAAAGATAAAACTGATATTGAAGATAGCGGCGACAATGAAGAAAATAAGGATATTAACACATCTGTTGCTGGTGAAAAAAATAATATGGCAGTTCCGCCGGGCTTTCATGAGGTCACTGTCGAGGTTGGCTTAAATGATGGAGAAAAAGTGGAGATAAAATCAGGAGTCAATTTAGGAGACGAGGTATACAAGCCTGAAGAGGTGGTGGACAAATCTGTTGAATTCGGTTTGTAAGTATTAGGATAAGGAAAGGAAGCTAATGGAAAAAGAGTGTCTAATAGAGCTTAAAGACATTTACAAAATATATAAGATGGGTGACACCGAGATAAGGGCTAATGACGGAATCAGCTTTAAGGTATATAAAAATGATATGTTGGCTATAGTCGGACAATCAGGCAGCGGAAAGTCTACCGTTATGAATATCATAGGAATGCTTGATGTTCCGACAAGCGGAGCCTATTTTATGGAGGGTCAAAATGTTGCTTATTTAAATGACGATGTGTTGGCGGGAATAAGAAACAAGACCATAGGATTTATATTTCAGCAGTATAATTTGATAGCCAATCACACGGTTCTTCAAAATGTTGAATTGCCTTTAATCTATGCCGGAGTAAGGGAAAAAGAGCGAAAGAAAATGGCGCTTGATGCCTTGGCTCAGGTCGGAATAGAAGATAAGTACAGACATTACCCGAATCAGCTGTCGGGAGGACAGCAGCAGAGGGTTTCTATTGCAAGGGCGCTTGCAGGGAATCCGACTATTATATTGGCAGATGAGCCTACAGGAGCTCTTGACAGCAAAACCGGACGTGAGGTGCTTGAAATACTTAGCAGGCTCAATGACAACGGCAATACGATTATTTTGATAACTCATGATAATTCTGTTGCAGCCAAGGCAAAAAGGGTAATAAGAATAGCTGACGGTAAGATAGAGTTTGACGGGGAAACAAAGGAGTATATAAATGAGTTTATTTCAAACGATAAAGTTAGTATTATCGAACATCAAGAGTAACAAACTAAGAACTTTTCTTACAATGCTCGGAATAATTATCGGTGTGGCTGCCGTAATCATAATGGTCAGTATGATGCAGGGACTTATCGACTCACAGATGGATTTTTATGGTAAGGTGGGCATAAATAACATAAATGTGGTAATTAGAGGAAGAGGCATAAACAAGATTTCAACCGATGAGATTTATAAATTTGCTAAAGACAACAGCAATGCTATTATGGGAGTTACACAGACTGCTGATATGAAAACAAGCCCAAATTTAAAAAAGGGAAATCAGATAATAGATGATAATTTTTATATTACCGCAATGGGTGTGGACGAATATTATTTCGGACTGCTTAGCAGAAAGATTACATCAGGAAGAGGAATAAGCTATTCCGATGTCGCAACAAGAAAAAAGGTCTGCGTAATCGGAACCTATATTTCAAAAAAGCTTTTTAAGTATAGAACCTATGTGGGAGATACAATATATATAGATGGTGTGGCTTATGAGGTAATAGGTATATTGGATGAGATACAGCGTGCAGGAAAATATGGAGCTGACAACGCAATTTATATGCCCATTTCTACGGTTGAAAGAATGATTGTTCCTAATGATGCCACTGTTTACTATAGTTCTTCTGAAGACGGCAATGTCGATTCTATAAATAAGAGTTATAAGTTTGTTGGAAAAAATGCCCTCACCGTATCTGCGGCAAGTGATCTTATAAGAGATTTTCTTGATAAGAAAGTAGGAAATAAAAAGCTGTATTCCATAAATGATATGTCAGCTATGTTGGGAGAGGTGCGAAAGATAAAGACACAGTTTTCTCTGGCGGCAGGAGGTATAGGAGCTATATCCTTATTTGTTGCCGGTATCGGGATAATGAATATTATGCTGGTGTCGGTCACTGAGCGAACAAGGGAGATAGGCATAAGAAAGTCCTTGGGTGCTAAGAAGAAGGATATCAGGCGGCAGTTTATATTAGAGGCAGGGATAACCGGAGGAGTAGGCGGCATACTGGGTATTTTGCTGGGTATCGGAGGGCTTATACTGTTTAAGACGCTGCTTAAGCTTAATTCCTCCGTCAGCATAGTGACTGTAATCATATCATTCGGAGTGTCTGTGGGAATAGGTATGCTGTTCGGATTTTTACCTGCCAACAAGGCGGCAAACCTCAATCCTATCGATGCATTAAGAAGTGATTGAATAAAGACGGTTAAAATATTGGGGCTGTCGCACTAAGAAATAGTGCGGCAGTCTTTTCCAATTGAATGAAATCCTGCCTGCTGTCCGGATTTCTCTTATAAAAAAACAAAGGCTTGGGCTTCAAAAAGTCCAAGCTTTGTTGTAAAATAACGGTAGGCAAACCTCATTAGTTTTACAGCCCGATTTTGTTTTTAATTGTCAACAATTTGGCAAAAATCAGTAAAAAATTTTAAAGATTGCACGAGTATCTCATATATGATAGAATAGAAACAATTATATAAACAATTATAGAATTCGGAGGTGGCTATGGCAAAGGATATTTTTGACGTTGACAGTGACGAAAGTAAAGATCTTTTCAGTGTTAGTGATACGGATGCTTTTAATAGAAAAGCTGAAATGGGAAATTCGGCTAAAAATCTTAATCACAGTTACACAAATAGTAACGGTGGTTATTGTAGTAATACCAAAGAGACATCAGATTCTAAAAAAGCAAAAAATCAAGATAAGAATGTATTTAATAAAAAGAATACTGCAAATAGACGTGACATATCAGCCAAAAATATTTTTACTACAATCAAAATAATTGTATTTGTATTGGTTGCGTTTAACATCGTTGGGAAAAAAGGTTTATTCAGGGGAGTTTTTGGCAGCAGGAGTTTAAAAAATTTCAGTAAGTATGTTGAAAAAATTAATAATGATAAAAATACAGTTTCTGAAACTGTATCAGTTGACGGCTCAGTTGGCGATGGGAACACGGAGGAAAATATTACTACAGGGGATTCTACAATTGACAGAATTCTCTCAAGAAGAGCAAAGCTTTGGGATAAAGGACATAGAAGCTTATTTGATGAAACGGCAAAGGATTATGAAAGAAAGATTTTCGATAAGATCACCGGCGAGATAAAAGGTTCCAATATATCCCATGTCAGGAGCAGGCTTGAAAAAGAGGAGCAGAATTTGATGATGCCTGAAGAATTTGTATATGACTGCCTTGCAAGTGACGACGACGGAAGATATTTATGTATAATTAATGCCATTACAGATGATTATAAAAGGGTGTTCGATTATAGAAATAATCCTGTAATTGAGGAAACTCTTGAAAAGATGCTCCCTATTTTCGGTGTGGAAAACGCAAATGAAAGCGTGATAACTGTATATTCAATTAAAAACGGTTTAATTCAAAGCTTTAATATAGAACCCAATGTGAGTGCCGATAATAAAATCGTAATAAACGGACTTTATAACAACAGCCTTGATAAGAGCTTTTATCAATCCACTAAGGATTTCATAAAGGAGTTTAACCATATGGCGGTTGATGATATAAATAATGTACTTTCCGATAACAGAAACATAAAGAGTGCTTCAAAAAAATTTAACTCTGTACACAATATAGAGGGTTTTGACGATGCCATCATCTTAAACGGCACAAGAATGCTTAAAATTCCGAATGATGATAAAATAGCGAATATATTTAAGAGCGTGCCTTTTATAGACAGCATAAGATTAAGCTATGATTTAAATACCGATAAATGCTACCTTATTGTCGGCAGCAATTATTCAGAGCTTGAATGGCGATTTGAGATAGAACCGAAGTTAAATAGTAAAAACAAGATTGTTATTAAGAAGATGCTTTAATATGAAATATTATCATCAGGTGATTTATTAAATCTTTGATGATAGGCTTATAATTGAATGGAGGAATGAATATGGGCGAGAGTATAAATAATTCTGCAAGATCACGTATAAATTCTTTGCTTGATACAGGCAGCTTTATAGAATTCGGAGCTTTAGTTAAGGCGAGGAACACTGATTTTAATATGCAGATGAAAAAATGTGAAACTGACGGAGTTGTGACAGGATACGGTTTAGTAAACGGCAATCCGGTATATATATATGCGCAGGCAAGGGAAGTAATGGGCGGTACTATAGGAGAGATGCATTCAAATAAGATTTGCGAGCTTTACGATAAAGCCATGCTGCAGGGCTTTCCGATAATTGCCCTTATTGATTGCGGCGGGATAAGAATTGAGGAGGGCATTGATGCTCTCAATTCATTTGCCGAAATTTATCACAAACAGGTGGCGGCATCCGGCGTAGTTCCGCAAATTACCGGAGTTTTCGGTGAAACGGGGGGAGGAGCGGCTCTTTTAGCCAAGCTTTCCGATGTGGTTTATATGGAAAAGGACGCAAGGTTGTTCATAAATTCTCCAAATGCGCTTTTAGATAATCATTTAGATAAGCTTGATACATCGGGTGCCGATTTTCAAAGTAAAACCTGCGGAAATGTTGACGGAGTGTTTGCGGAAAATGAATTACTTGAAAATATCAAAAGACTTGTAAATATTCTTCCTTTAAACTTTGAGGATAAAAATATAAAAAAACCTGCAGACAACGCAAATAGGCTCTTGAACGCAGGCATTGATAATATTGACGAGTTTGTAAGAGATATCGCAGATGATTTGAATGTGATAGAATTAAAAAAGGACTTCGCTCCTGATATAATGACGGCATTGATTCGATTAAACGGACAGACTGTAGGTGTGGTGGCAAACAGGAAGGATGAGGTATCTTCAAATGCGTTGATTAAGGCATCTGAATTTGTAAAATTTTGCGATTGTTTTAATATAAGTCTTGTGAATTTTACAAATGCGACAGGATTTTTAAGGACAGTAGATGATGAAAGCACCTTAACTCGCTCTATTGCAGGATATGCGGCAAGCTATTCCATGGCGACGGTTCCCAAAATAAATGTTATTACAAAAAAAGCTTACGGGACGGCTTTCAGCATATTCGGAAGTAAGGCATTAGGCTGCGATATGGTATTTTGCTATAATACATCAAGTGTCGGCGTAATGGATTCCGGTATTGCGGCCGGCTTAATTTACGAAAACGAGAGCAAAGAAATAATAGATGAGGCTGCAAATATTTATGAGAACACACATCAAGGAGCAACGGCGGCAGCTAACAGAGGTATAGTGGATACGATAATTGAACCTGATTTAACCAGAAGATATCTGATAGCGACAATCGAGATGCTTCTTACGAAAAGAGAGTTTTCTCCGGTTAAAAAGCATTTATCTATTTGATGATTGGAGGCATAATGAGAAATAAAATTAAAGGGTATAGGATAAAGCTTTTAAGCTCTATACTTTTAGTCTTGGCTATCTTAAGTCTTTGTGCGTGTGCAGCGAATAAAAATCTTGAAATCAATGAGGAGGCTTTAACATCAAACCTTTCAGGTATGATGGCATATGTTTCAATGGCAGCGGGAAGTGAAGAGGGCAAGGCTGTTAAAAAAATGGAGATAGAAGAGTTAAGCGGTTTATTAAAATCCAGCAGGGCTCCGTTTACCGCACATGCTCTTGTTAATGCAATTGACGGTTATGAGCAGGTGATAGAAAGCTCAGGGGGTTTCATTGATATAAAGGGCGTTGAATTTAATTCAAGTGCAAAGGAAATAAATGCCAAGGCAACCTGTCAATTTGAAAAAAGAATAGTCAACATCAATGCTGTAATTGATGAAGACGGCATTATCAGATCTTTGAGCTTTGCTCCTGAATATACTGCCGCAGAGATAGGACAAAAGGCTTTAATAAATACTGTTATAGGAATGTGTATGGTATTTTTGATTTTAGCTTTAATTGCATTTATAATAAGTCTTCTAAAATATATTCCAAAGGGCGGAGTTGTCGAAAATAAGGATATTATTAAGGCTGAGGAAAAAACTGTATTTGAGGATTATAATAATTCCGATAATTTAGTTGATGATTTAGAGCTTGTAGCTGTAATTACAGCTGCAATAACGGAGTTTGAGAGCCTGCCTGACGACTCTTCATTTGTGGTAAGGGAAATCAGGCGTAGAGAAGAAAACAGGTGGTAGATAAAAATAAATTAATCTTAAAATTTTGGAGGAAAAAATACAATGAAAAATTATCGTATAACAGTTAACTCGGTAGTGTATGATGTGACGGTTGAAGAGACAAGCGGTACGGAAGTGAGTAAAAATGCGGTTTTACAGCCCGTTCCTGCGGTGAATAAGGCGGAAACGAATACTGAGGTGAAAAAGCCTGATTTGTCGGGAAAAGCGATAAAGGCTCAGGTGCCGGGAAAGATAACAAATATTCTGGTGAAAGAGGGACAGAGCGTAAAAAGCGGAGATACGATAGTAATGCTTGAGGCTATGAAAATGGAAATTCCGGTAGTGTCATCCGAAACGGGCGTGGTATCCTCTATATTGGTAAGTGTAGGACAAAATGTGGAAAACGGTGATAATTTGGTATTATTGTGATAACCCGTAAGCTTTCCAAAAATGGAGGAGGAAAATGAACAATATAGTAAGTACATTAGATAATTTGTTGAAACAGACGGCTTTTTTCAGCCTGACTCTTGGAAATATTCTAATGATTATGGTATCTCTTATTCTTTTATACCTGGCTATTAAGAAAAATTATGAGCCCCTGCTTTTAGTTCCGATAGCCTTTGGAATGTTGCTTGTAAACATATTTCCGGGAATTATGGCAAGTCCTGAAGAAACCTCAAACGGCGTGGGAGGTCTTTTGTATTATTTTTATAAGCTTGACGAATGGTCGATTTTGCCTCCGCTTATATTTTTAGGAGTGGGAGCTTTGACCGATTTCGGACCTTTAATTGCCAATCCTATAAGCTTTCTTTTGGGAGCATCTGCACAGTTCGGTATATTTGTGGCATATCTTGTGGCTATGATGATGGGCTTTTCAGATATGGCTGCTGCGGCTATTGCCATAATCGGCGGAGCTGACGGACCTACTTCAATTTTTTTGGCGAATAAGCTGCAGCAAAAGGATCTGCTTGGACCTATTGCAGTCGCAGCTTACTCATATATGTCTCTTGTGCCTATAATTCAGCCGCCTATCATGAAGCTTTTGACCACGGAAAAAGAGAGGAAAATAAAAATGGCTCAGTTAAGGGAGGTAAGCAGGACGGAAAAAATACTTTTCCCTATAATTGTGACAATAGTCGTTTGCATGATTTTACCTGACACGACACCACTTGTGGGTATGCTGATGCTCGGAAATCTGTTCAGAGAATCCGGAGTTGTAAAACAGCTGCAGGAAACGGCGTCAAACGCATTAATGTATATAGTGGTCATATTACTTGGAACATCTGTAGGAGCTACCACGAGTGCACAGAATTTTTTGAGATGGGATACCTTAAAAATAGTCATGTTGGGTCTTGTGGCATTCTCATTTGCAACAGCAATGGGTGTGCTTATCGGAAAGCTGATGTGTAAGCTTACCGGCGGAAAAATAAATCCGCTTATCGGAGCCGCAGGTGTATCTGCGGTACCGATGTCGGCACGAGTGGCGCAAAAGGTGGGTGCCGAGGCTGATCCTACCAATTTCTTGCTCATGCATGCAATGGGACCTAATGTGGCGGGAGTGATCGGAACGGCAGTTGCGGCAGGCGTATTTATGGCAATATTCGGCGTATAAAGGGAGGACGGCGGTATGGATAAAAAACCTATAAAAATAACAGAAACAATACTTAGAGATGCACATCAATCTCTGGCGGCTACCAGAATGAGAACCGAAGATATGCTGCCGATAATAGAAAAGCTGGACAAGGTGGGCTATCATTCCGTGGAATGCTGGGGCGGAGCCACATTTGACGCATCGCTCAGATTTTTGCACGAAGATCCTTGGGACAGATTGAAAAAGCTTAAGTCAGGTTTTAAAAACACAAAATTGCAGATGCTTTTTAGAGGACAAAATATTCTGGGATATAGACCCTACGCAGACGATGTGGTGGAATACTTTGTTCAAAAGTCCATTGCAAACGGAATAGATATAATAAGAATTTTTGATTGTTTTAATGATTTAAGGAATTTAGAAACAGCCGTAAAGGCTGCAAATAAGGAAAAGGGGCACGCACAGGTCGCTCTTTCATATACTCTGGGAGAGCCGTATACTCTTGACTATTGGACAGAAAAAGCAAGAGCGGCGGAAGCCATCGGAGCTGATTCTATCTGTATAAAGGATATGGCGGGACTTTTAACTCCCTATAATACCACGGAATTGGTGACGGCATTAAAAGCTGCGGTGAACTTGCCGATACAGCTGCATACACATTATACATCGGGAGTGGCGGCAATGACCTATATGAAAGCCGTTGAGGCGGGGGTTGATGTAATAGATACCTCCATTTCGGCATTTGCTTTAGGAACTTCACAGCCTGCCACTGAGGTTATGGTGGAAACCTTTAGGGGAAGCCCATACGATACAGGTTTTCAGCTTGATTTGTTAGATGAAATAGCGGATTATTTTAAGCCCTTAAGGGAAAAGTTCATAGAGGACGGAACAATAAGTACAAAGGTGCTTGGAGTTAATATTAAGACATTAAAATATCAGGTTCCCGGAGGCATGCTTTCAAATCTTGTATCACAATTAAAGACACAGCACGCAGAGGACAAGTTTGAGCAGGTGCTTGAGGAGGTTCCGAGGGTAAGAGAGGATTTGGGACTTCCGCCGCTTGTTACACCATCTTCTCAGATAGTGGGAACACAGGCTGTGTTTAACGTGGTCATGGGAGAGAGATACAAAATGGTCACAAAGGAAACCAAGGACATATTGCTTGGTAAATATGGAGAAACTGTAAGACCGTTCAACAAGGAACTGCAAAAAAGAGTAATCGGTGACGAAAAACCAATTACCTGTAGATTTGCGGATACATTGGAGCCGGAGCTTGAAACATTAAATAAAGAAATAGAAATATATAAGGAAAAAGATGAGGACGTATTAAGCTACGCCCTGTTTCCACAGGTTGCCACCGAATTTTTTAAATACAGGCAGACACAAAAAAATGGAATTGATGCAAGACTGCTTGATAGGGGAAACAAGGCATATCCTGTATAAATATGCATAGGCAAAATCAGAAAGGATTTTATGGAATATACAGCACTATACAGAAAGTACAGACCGGACAGCTTTGAGAGTGTATGTGGACAGGAGCACATAGTAACAACACTTAAAAATCAGATAAAGTATGACAGAATAGCACACGCATATCTTTTTTGCGGAACAAGAGGCACCGGAAAGACAACACTTGCCCGCATTTTTGCGGCGGCGGTGAATTGTACTGATGGAGATGACAGGCCTTGCGGTCATTGCAAAAGTTGTGAGGACTTCTTTCATAACAGGAGTCTGAATGTAATAGAGCTTGATGCTGCATCCAATAACGGTGTAGATGATGTCAGAGCTTTAATAGAGCAGACAGAATACTCTCCTGTTGATGCAAAATATAAGGTCTATATAATTGACGAGGCTCATATGCTGTCAGGAAGTGCTGAAAATGCCTTGCTAAAAACCCTGGAAGAGCCTCCTGAATATGTGATTTTTATATTGGCGACCACAGAACCTAATAAAATAAAAGAAACTATCAGATCAAGATGCCAAAAATATGAGTTTCGACAGATAACAAGAGAACTGATTGAAACACAGATTAAAAAAATAGCAGAGCTTGAGAACATAGAAATTGATGATGATGCTGTAGATTATATAGCCGGAGCAGCTGACGGTTCTATGAGAGATGCCTTGAGTATATTTGACAGCTGTCTTTCTTTTTGCCTTGACAGCGGGAAAATAGATTTAAAAAGGGTGACCGATATGCTGGGAACGGCGGATCATGAGGCATATAGAGATCTTACTTTATCATTGATAAATAAAAACAGTATAAGGATGCTTGAGATTATAAGTGAGCTTTCAAGAAAGGGAGCTGACTATCATAGAATAGTTTCCGATTTTTTGCGGTACTTAAGAAATTTTATGATAATAAAGGCGGATTCATCGCTTTCTGATGTTTTGGGCATTTCAAAACCCGTAGTTGACAGCATAATTGAAATAACGACAATGACGGAAATGCCTGCGATAATTGAATATATCAGGATTTTATCCGCTTTGCAACAAAGGATAAAGACATCTTCGATAAAAAGGATAGAGCTTGAGACAACGTTACTTTTAATATGCGAAAGCGGAAGTTTTGATCGTAAAGAACAAGCGATTGAGGAAAAAACTGAGCTTAAAACAAAGCAAAGAACAATTAAGGATGATGAAAAAGAGCAAGCTGTTAAAGATAAAAGCATAGGCTCAGATGAAAGGGTAGGTACGATAGATGAAGAAAATAAAGTCTCTTCACTTAGTGTACAGGAAGAGGAAAAACCCGCAATTTCAATAAAGGATATCTCGCAAAATGCAACAGGTCTTACAAAAGCTATGCTTACTAAGGTAAAGCTTAACCTTGGGGATAAAAAAATTATTTTTATAGCTGACAACGGTCTGACGAGAGAATACTTTGAAAAAGAAAATGTTAAAAATGAAATCCATAATATACTGGAAAAGCTTGGTATAATAGGTTATAATATAGTTTGCGAATTGAATAATATGCCGAAAAAGATTTATACAAAAGAGGAAAAAGAAGATATAATTAAAAAAAATATTAAAAATATCGATATTACTTGGGAGGAATGAGAAGATGGCAAAAAGAGGCGGTTTTATGCCCGGAGGAATGCCGGGGAATATGAATAATTTATTAAAACAGGCTCAAAGGATGCAAAAGCAGATGCAGGAAACTACGGAAGAGCTTGAAAAAAAAGAATACACCACATCATCAGGCGGTGGAATGGTGGAGGTTGTGATAAACGGCTCTCTTGAGGTCAAGAGCATAAAAATAGATGAAGAGGTGGTAGATAAGGACGATGTGGAGATGTTGCAGGATCTTATATTAGCTGCCGTAAATGATGCAATAAAGGCGGCGGAATCCGATAAGCAGAACGCTATGTCAAGTCTTACAGGCGGTTTAGGCTCAATGACCGGACTTCCGTTTTAATGGAGGGGAGAAATAACAGTCTGCAAAAGCTCTCCATGGAGCTTGCCACTTTGCCGGGGATTGGAAAAAAAACGGCTCAAAGGTTGGCTTTTTATATAATTACGAGGCCGAAAGAGGACGTAAAGAGGCTGGCTGACACATTGATTTATGCAAGAGAGAACATCAGATTATGCAAGGAGTGTTGTACACTTACAGATAGTGATATTTGTCCCGTTTGTGCAAATAAAAACAGGGATGCGGGTATGATAATGGTAGTTGAGGAGCCGAAGGATGTGACAGCCTACGAGCGTACCGGCTCTTATAACGGAGTTTATCACGTATTGCACGGAGTGATTTCTCCGATGCGGGGAGTGGCTCCATCCGACATAAAGCTGAAGGAGCTTATGCAAAGACTTCAAAGAGCTGCGGTGAATGAGGTGATAATAGCCACATCATCTACGGTAGAGGGAGAGGCTACAGCTATGTATATAAGTCAGCTTATAAAACCTGCCGGAATAAAGGTCACGAGGATAGCCAGTGGAGTACCGGTAGGCGGAGATTTGGAAAATATAGATGAAATAACGCTGTTACGCGCCTTGGAGGGAAGAGTGGAGCTATAAATGTATACAGAAGACAACGAAAATGTGATTGGTTTTATCGAACACAGATATAATATCAGCTCTTTAGACAGGATAGACGAGTCTGAAAAATATATTAGGCAGGCTGTAAAAAAATTAAAACTCAGAAGATTTTTATTTTTTTCAACACTTATTGCTTTAGCTTTTGTAGTGGCATTTTTAATTGCGGTGTACATATATTATCAGGGATATACCGGATTTGAAGTAAGATATGGCAGAATAAAAAGTGATGTGCTTGCTGAATATGAATCTTTTTCAAACGGACTTATAAGGTATGGAAAAGACGGAGCTATTTTTGTTGACAGAACCGGTAAGGAAAGATGGAACGAGGGATATCATATGAAACATCCTATCATTGATACCGAGGGTTCGTTTGCTACAATAGCAGATTTAAAGGGTAATGCGGTGTGTATATTTGACGAGTCGGGCAAGCTGTGTCCACCCATAAATATAGCGTTGCCGGTTTCCGGTGTGAGGATATCGGAAAATGGTGTGGTAATGGTGGTTTCGGAAGATGATAATTCAAGCTATGTGGATTTTTACAGTAAAGAGGGAAACGAGCTTGCAAAGGGACGGTATCCGCTTGATAAAAACAGATATCCCACCTGCTTTGACATTTCAAAGAACGGTCTTAGAGCAGCTATTGCATTTGTTTATTATGATAAGGCAAAGTTGTATTCACAGATTGCCGTGCTGGGTTTTGACAAATCGGATATGGCAAAACCTAATAATGTCATATTTTCAAAGGACTTAGGCAGCACATTGCCTTTAGAGGTCAAATATATGAAAAAGGACAGACTGACGGTTTTGACCAGCGAGGAATTGAGCGTATTTGAAAATGACAATGATGAGATAAAGCTCTCCATACCCTTGGATAACGATGTGAAATCCGTGCTTTATAATGATTATGAGATAGTGATTGTGGAAAAAAAAGACGGAGAGAGCAGAGCTGTTATTTATGATTATAGCGGCAAAAAAATATCAAGTCCCTTATTAAAAATAAAATACAAAAATATCTTGTTAAACAGGGATTTTTTGGTGGTGGCTGATGAATATGAGATGCGTATTTTTAATAAAAAAGGGCAACTCAGATTTTCAAAGGCCATGGGAAACAGTATCAGGGATATAAAGGCTATGGGAGATAAGAGATCATATCTTATGATATATGAAAATAAGCTTGAGGCAATCACCTTACGTTAAAATATTTTACGAGGAAAAAAAATGACATTATGTGATTATGTGATATTCGGAATATTGGTAGTGTTTATGCTTTGCGGCTTTTTAAGAGGCTTTGTAAGAGAGCTTTTTGAGGTTCTGTTTGCCGTACTTCCGATAGGCTTTTCTATACTTTTAACTCCGAATGTCGTGAAGTTTCTTAAGGAAAATAAGCTGCTTTTGCCGTATATTGTGAGTTTTTTTGAAAAGAAACTGGCAAAAAGTTCTTATCTTACCATATTTTTTAAGGAAAAGGCGGATCTTATATCATCAGGATTAGGTGAGATTTTTGCCGGTAAGCTGGCATATTATTTGATTTTTGCAATAATTTATATACTCATATATATTATAATCAAAATTATTATGGTCGCAGGCAATGTGATTGCAAAGCTGCCTATTTTAAGCGGATTTAATCGTTTCTTCGGAGCTGTTTTCGGTCTCGCAAAGGGGATACTGTTTGTATCTATGTTTATGTTTTTATTATCGTTAGCCTATGTGAACTTATCGATTGGAGAGCCGCTTCTTAAGATAATAAACGAGGGAGCGATGTCGAGCCTGTTTTATCGGAATAATGTTATAGTTTTTATTATCGAGTCTGTTACCAGATAAGAGCAGAGGGAAATTACAGATGACAATGTTAAAAAAAACAAGAAGATATTTTTTACTGATTTTAGGGTTAATTTTGGTTGCCGGCAATGTATTTAACGTATCTGCCGACAATAATATAAATTCGCTTGCAAAGGCTGCACATCTAAAAAAAATACCTAAATTGGCGTCTGACAGTGCTATAATAATGGATGCAAAAAGCGGAGCGATTTTATTTGCTAAAAAACCTGATAAAAAGCAGTTTCCGGCAAGTATCACAAAGGTCATGACGGCTTTGTTGGTGCTTGAAAAAATAAATGATAACTGTGATGGCGGCATAATTTGTTCAAAAAACGCGATAATGAGCATAGAGAGGGGCAGCTCTCATATCGGTATAGTTCCGAATGAGGAGCTTGAAATGAGAGATGCGCTTAATGCTATGCTGCTTAATTCGGCAAATGAGGTAAGCAATGCTTTAGCGGAGTATGTATCGGGAGATTTGGATGAATTTGCGGAGCTTATGACCGAAAGAGCAAAGGAATTAGGCTGTGAAAATACGCATTTTGTCAATGCAAACGGACTTCATAACGAAAAGCATTATACTACTGCTAAGGACATGGCACTTATCTTAAAAGAGGCGATGAAACACTCCTTGTTTAGAGAAATTGTCGGTACAGTGAGATCTTATGTGCCTAAGACCAATCTTACAGATGAAAAAAGATATCTTCAGAACAGCAATAAAATGATAAGAAAGGGAACTCCCTATTATTACGAAAAATGTACAGGAGGAAAGACCGGTTTTACGAAAAAAGCCAAGCACACTCTTGTAAATACGGCAAATGACGGGAATTTGTATTTAATATCGGCTGCTCTCAACTCAAAAGAAAGATCTGATAAGTGGGAAGATACTAAAAAGATGTTTGATTTTTGTTTTAAGAATTTTAGAAATGAAAATCTGAAGGAGGATGAAAAAGAAAAGAATTTTGCGAAATTGAAGGAGCTTAAAACAGGAGAAAGCAGCTTGATTGCTGAAAATGCCGTTCTGTCATATGTGGAGGACGAGCCGACAGTGACACTTCCTGATGGAGTAGAGATAGATGATTTAAACCTTACTGCGAAGATCGAATCTGATGATAATAACGGCAGGTTATTAAGACTTATCTATACCTATAATGATTTTGTGGCGGGAGAATGTTATGTGAACGAAACATCAGCTGAAGATGAGCTTGTTTATTCAAATTTTAAGGACAGTTCAAAAAAGGCGAAATCTTTCGGAATATCCGGCATTATAATAGTGACGGTAGCGAGTTTGGTGATTTTGGCAAGCATTTTTACTTTTATAATGATTAGGAGAAAAAGAATGAGCGATCGTTTTTTATCAAAGTTTAGGGGTGACAGAAAGAGCTTGGACATAAGCCTTTTTGACAGAAAATAATGAGGATTGAAATCCGATGAATTATATAGTATTCGATTTGGAATGGAATCAGGCGACAGTAAATGAACAAAGGGTCAAAAAACTGCCATTTGAAATAATAGAAATAGGTGCATTTAAGCTTGATGAAGGCTTAAAAAAGGTAGGAGAGTATCATAGGGTAATAAAACCGAAACACTATAAGAAGCTACACCATCGTGTGAGCAGGGTTGTAAACATAAGTAAGGATGAATTAAGCTGCGGTTATGATTTTGAGCTTGTTGCTGAGGATTTTTTGAAATTTTGCGGAAAAGATTTTATTTTTTGTGCATGGGGAAGCTCAGATGTTTATACCCTTAGAAGTAATTTAAGCTTTTACGGTATCGACTATGATTTTGGAGATCCGGTCAAATATCTTGATGTTCAAAAGCTTTATAGCTTTTATAAATATGACAGTCTCACAAGAGTTTCATTGAGGGATGCAGTTGAAAAGCTCAATATAGCGGAAAATATGCTTTTTCACAGAGCACAGCAGGATGCCTATTACACGATGCGGGTGATGAATGTCATACCGTTTGACAGGCTTTGTATGTTTACCACAAATGACTTGTTTACTATACCCGTGACCACAAAAAAAGAGATACATATAAGCTATAAGGGATATTGTAAAATTATTTCAAGAGGCTTTGATGAGCAAATCAGTCTTATGAATAATCGCAGAATAAGAGAAACCGTGTGTCCTTACTGTAAAACGAGGATAAGGAGGACGACCAACTGGTTTAGAGATTCACAGAACAGCTATGCCTGTATAGCTGAATGCAAAGAGCATAAAAATTTTGTTGGAAAAATAAGATTAAAGACCAATAACGAAAAATTTTATGCCATAAAGATATTAAAAGAGGCTACGGAAAAAGATGTAGACAGGCTCTTAGAAAAAAAGGCAATAATAAGGGCAAAACGTAAAAGGAAAAAGGAGCTGAAATCTCAAGTGGAGGAGTAATGAAAAAAAAGAGGAAAAAATCCCTTCCAAGGATAATACTTAAATATTTATTACGCCTGTTTGCTCTGATAATAGTTTTATTGGCTATAGTGGCGGGCGTTGCATATATAAAATTCAGCCCGAAACTGAATGAATATATGACAGAGGCTAAAAGGGTGGTTGATGAAAGCACACCTGAGAGCTTCAGCAGTGAGCTTGGGGGAAGAATTTTTTACAGTAACGGAAAGATAATGGCGTATTTAAAATCCGGAAAATCTTTGAGCTACATAAGGTTTGACAATATTCCTCAAGATGTTATAGATGCCTTTGTGGCGGTGGAAGATAAGAGATTTTATGAGCATAACGGTATAGACAGACTGGGAATTGCCAGAGTTTTATTCAATTATGTGAGAAGTCGCGGAAAAAAGCTGGCGGGAGCAAGCACTATTACCCAGCAGCTTGCAAGAAATATTTTTCTAACTCACGAGGTCAGTATATCGAGAAAGGCCAAGGAGGCTTTAATTGCTCTGAACCTTGAAAAAAAGTATTCCAAAAAGCAGATTTTGGAATTTTACATAAATAATATTTATTTTGCTAACGGTTTTTACGGAATAGGTGCTGCTGCCAAAGGCTATTTTGATAAGGATATCAGTAAACTTTCATTAAGTCAGATTGCATTTTTAGCAGCCATTCCCAATAATCCGAGTCACTATGATCCGATTGAGCATAAGGAAAATACCATGCTTAGAAGAGATAAGTTTCTTCGTGATATGCATGAGCAGGGATACATTACCGATAAGGAATTCAATAAAGCGATAAAGGAAAAGATAAAGCTTAAGCAGTCAAAGAGTATATTAAATGATTATGAAACCACCTATGCCATGGAGTGTGCTATCAGATATTTGATGAGCAATCAGGGCTTTAAGGAAAGGACCTATTTTAACAGCAAAAAGGACTATAAGCAGTATCAGGAAAGCTATGAGGAAGCATATAATCAGTGTCGTCAGAGGCTTTATATAGAGGGCTATGATATCTATACATCTATTGACAAAAGCATTCAAAAATCATTACAAAATAAGATTGATGATACTTTGTCTTTTTCAAAGGAAAAGAAAGGAAATAAGGTATACAGCTTTCAGGGAGCAGCCACCTGTATTGATAACAAAACCGGATATGTGGTGGCAATAGTCGGCGGCAGAGCGCAGAGTTTAGGCGGACTTACCTATAACAGAGCATTTCAGGCACATAGGCAGCCCGGCTCGGCGATAAAGCCGCTTGTTGTTTACACTCCTGCCATTGAAAACGGCTATGTCAAAAATACTGTCGTTGAAGATAAGAAGATGAAAGACGGACCTAAAAATGCAGGGAATGTATATTCGGGAGCAATTACTTTGCAAATGGCTGTGGAAAAATCTAAAAATGTGGTGGCTTGGACATTAATGGAGGAATTAACGCCGCCGGTGGGCTTGTCTTATATTCAGGAGATGCTGTTTAGAAAGATAGTTCATAGTGATTATATAAATGCCGCAGCTTTGGGAGGTCTTACATATGGGGCTACCACAGAGGAGATGGCAGGAGGATATGCGACACTTGCAAACAACGGGGTATTTAGAGAGCCTACCTGCCTTGTTGCAATCAAAAAGGACGAAGAAGATATGTATACCGCACCTCCTGTAAAGAGGATTTTCTCAAGAGCCGCAAGTCAGGAAATGACTGAAATTTTGCAAGGGGTATTAAAACGAGGTACTGCGGCAAAGCTGGGTTTTAGAAATCCTGCTGTAGAGGCTGCAGGGAAAACCGGTACGACCAATGAATCAAAAGACGGTTGGTTTTGTGGATATACTCCATATTATACGTTAGCTGTTTGGGTAGGCTATGATGTGCCGAGAAATGTACAAGGCTTATGGGGAGCCAGCTATCCGGGATATATTTGGAAGGCTATGATGGAAGAGCTGGTGGCAAATAAGCCGCCTGCAAAATTTGATATATCGGATATCGGAGGAGAAAAGAACCCGACTGCGATTTCAAAATATGCCTTGGAACACACATCGGTTATTATAAATGTTGATAATAGTGATGAAAAAAAGGTTGGAATTGTAGCGGACTGTATAAATCGGCTTGAAAATATGAATGTTTCGGATGCGTTGAATGCCGCAAAGATATATAATAAAGCCTATGCGGTTCTTAAGGATATAAAGGATGAAGAAATGAAATCCGAGTATGAGGAGGCTTTAACTGAGGCTTATTCAAGATTTAAAGCAGGTTCAAGCTCCGATGATGCGGTGAATGAAAACGGTACAAAAGAGGAAAACACTGCTAATACAAATAATAACGGTAAAAATACCGATAAAACAGATAACAAAGCTGATATATCCGTTCCTAATGAGACGGACAATACTGAAAATAATGGTAATGAGATAAAAAGCGGCGACGAGGCTGACACCGATCCCACAATGCCTGCCGGTACGCCGAATAATGAAGGCTCGAATAAACAGGGGGGAGGACAAGACTCATCTATGTCCGATAAATATATTGAGGTGGGAGATAACGAGCAGCTGCTTGTTCCGATTGAACCGTGAGTTTTATCTGTACAAATTCCTGAAGACTTAAAAATAAAAATGATCTGTCAGCATAGATTTATGTCGACAGATCATTTTTATTTTGATTTTGTAAAAAAATAATCAGGTTTATTCAGAATCAACACCTGTCGACTCATAACGCTCCAGAATAATTTTTTGAATATTGTCTCTGGTTGTGGAGTTTATAGGATGTGCGATATCTCTATATTCACCGTCTTTAGCCTTTCTGCTTGGCATAGCAATAAAAAGTCCTTTATCTCCCTGAATTACTTTAATATCGTGAATAGCAAATTCATCATCTATGGTGATGGACACTACAGCTTTCATCTTGCCGTCCGAATCGACTCTACGTATTCTCACATCAGTAACAGTCATTCCAATCCTCCTTTGTGTAAAACCCTCGGGTTGTGCATATAGGTCAGTTTTTGAAACACTGACCAAGTATAAATAATACTAAGCTCAAGCGTTGGTGCCGTTTCCATGCTTTTGCTTAACATTCACATTATATCACAGTTAATATTTTAATACAAGTGGCAAAAATGCTATTTTTTTATCGTCAAATTCATCTATCAGTTGCCAATTTTATGAAATTGTACTACAATGAAGCTTAATAAAAAAAGGAGACAGGTTCAATTATGAAAATAGTTGTGATAGGCGGCGGAAAGGTCGGAGGAAATATCTGTAAGGAGCTGTCGGATATCTGCGATATAGTATTAATAGACAGCAACCCGGAAGTAATAGAGAGTATTTTTGAAGAAATTGATATACAGGCTATAGTGGGTAACGGAACATCTGTTGATGTACAGCTTGAGGCGGGAATGAAGGATACCGATTTTGTCCTGGCTGTGACCAACTCCGATGAGCAAAACATTATGGCGTGTATTTTAGCGAAAAGTCTCGGTGTAAAAAGGAGTATAGCGAGGGTAAGGAATCCGGAGTATCACCAAAATGTGGATTTTATAAAAAATGCTTTCGGAATTGATGCGATGATAAATCCTGAACTTGAGACGGCAAGCTTGATTAGGAAGATTTTGAGTTTTCCGATGGCACTTAATATAGACAGCTTTGCAGACGGAAAGGTAAGTCTTGTAGAAATTGAGATAAAACAAGGATCTGTTTTAGAGAATATGGACTTAAAGACATTTCGAGAGTCTTTCGCCGGCAATATTTTAGTAAGTATTGTGGAAAGGGGAAATGAAATCATTATTCCAAGGGGTGACACGGTGCTTAAAGCGGGTGACAGAATACATATTACAGGCAGCAGTATTGATTTGGACAAGCTCTATCCCCGTATCAGCCAAAAACAGGCACCCATAAGGTCGGTGGTGATAGTCGGGGGAGGAAAGATAGGATATTATCTGATTAAGAAGCTTTCAAAAATCAAGAGCTTTGAAATTAAGGTGATTGAGCAAAAAAAAGACATAGCAGACAGGATCAGCAAGCAATTTCCGAATGTCATTGTGATAAACGGTGACGGCAGTAATCAAAGAGTGCTTGAGGAGGAGGGAATATCGGAGTATGATGCCTGTATAGCCTTAACCGGAATTGACGAAGAAAATATCTTTATTTCGCTGTTCGCAAAGCACAAGGGTGTAAGAAAATGTATTACAAAGGTAAATAGGAGAGCAATGCTTAAAATCCTTGATCACGTCGATCTTGATTCTATAATCACACCTGAGCTGATTATTGCAGATGAGATAATAAGGTTTACGAAAAGTCTTATGACTAACGGCAGCTCCAATATTGAGCATTTATACAAGCTTGCAGACGGCGGAGTGGAGGCCATTGAATTTGTTGCTACATCTCACAATAAAGCTGTTATCAACATAAATTTAATGGAGCTTCAGATTATTGATAATACGCTGGTAAGTCTTATTGTGCGTGACGGTGAGCCGATTTTGCCTAAAGGTGCCGATTGTATAAAGCTTGGAGACAGAGTGCTTATTGTTACTACACATACTGATATACTGAGCCTTGATGATATAGTAAAATAAGGGGGCTTGGGATGAATAAAAGATTGTTGTTTAATACAATAGGGAAAATACTCATATTGGAAGCTGTTTTTTTTGGTGTTCCCCCTCATTGTAGCCCTTATTTATAGGGAGAGCAAAAAGAATATATCGGCTATTTTGGTGACTATTCTTATTTTATCGGTTATCGGTTTTCTGTTGAGCATTATAAGGATTAAGGGTTTGAATTTTAATGCTAAGGACGGTTTTGCAATAGTTGTCGTTTCTTGGATTTTGATGTCTTTTTTTGCAGGGCTTCCATTTGTTATTACAGGCTTTATCCCAAGCATTATTGATTCGACATTTGAGATGGCATCGGGATTTACTACGACTGGAGCCAGTATCTTAACCGACGTGGAGAGTTTACCTCATTCGCTTATGTTTTTGCGAAGCTTTACCCACTTTATAGGAGGTATGGGTATTTTAGTATTTGCCTTTGCATTTCTGCCGAAGACAAAGGGTGCGGTGAATGTGATGCGCGCGGAGGTTCCGGGACCTACTTTCGGAAAGCTGGTATCAAGGCTTGATACAACCGCTCAGATTTTATATAAGATTTATGTGATACTTACACTTGCATTTATTATTATACTGATTATCTGCGGAATGTCACCATTTGATGCTTTTATTCACGGCTTTGGGACGGCAGGGACCGGAGGCTTCAGCAACAGGGCTTTAAGCATAGGTCATTATAACAGTCCTTTGATAGAATACGTGATCACATTAGGAATGGTGGTTTTCGGGATTAATTTTAATCTTTACTACCTGATTTTGATAGGAAATATTAAGGATGCAGTTAAAAATCAGGAGGTGAGGGTATATTTTTCTATTTGGCTTATTGCAAGTGCTGTGATTGCTTTTAATATGTATGGAAAAATCGGAAATGTGGAAGAAACTGTAAGAAGGGTATTATTTTCGACGGCATCGGTAATGACGACTACGGGCTACGGTACTGCGGATTTTGCAACTTGGAGTATGTTCTCGCAGATGATATTATTGTTTTTGATGTTTTGTGGAGGCTGCGCAGGATCTACAGCCGGAGGGTTCAAGATTTCAAGAGTAATTGTGTTATTTAAATCTGCCGTAAATTCTTTAAGAAGAGCCATAAATCCAAGAAGAGTGATTATAGTTACCGAGAACAACAAGATTGTTCCTGATGAAATTATAAAATCGGTTTTAGTCTATTTTGTTCTTCATGTTTCTATATTTACTGTAATGAGTCTTATTGCGGTGCTTGACTGTGAGGATTTTTTAACTGCTATTTCCTCAGTTTTCGCAACACTTAATAATATAGGACCGGGACTTTCCAAGGTGGGGCCGACAGGAAGCTTTGCCTTTTTCAGTCCGATTTCAAAGCTCTGCTTTACGATCACTATGATAGTCGGAAGACTTGAGATTGTGCCTGTTCTTGTGCTTTTATTGCCGAATACATGGAGCAGAAGATAGAGCTTTTAATGAACATCAATATTTCCTGTAAAGTATGTACCGCCCTGAAAGGTGACCTTGAAGTTCACCTTTCAGGGCGGTATATTATATATTATCCAGCAAATCTTTTTTTATCTCTATAAATTCCGAATCCGTATTGCTGCGTGGACGACTAAGTTTTATTTTCTTTTCATAGGTGATTGTGCCGGGTTTTCCTTTTAGAATCAATACTCTGTCCGACAGCAGTATAGCCTCGTCTATATCGTGTGTGATTAAAACAGTCGTGAGCTTAAGCTCTTTTATTACATTTAAATACCACTCCTGTACACTTCCTCTTGTGATAGAATCAAGAGCTGAAAACGGTTCATCTAAGAGAACCGCCTCGTTTGAGAAAAAATATGTGCGAAGAAGGGCCACTCTTTGGCGCATTCCTCCTGACAGCTCTTTAGGGTAGGCATTCGCCTTTTCAAGCAATGAAAAGCTCTTAAGTTTGCTTAAAGCCGTTTCTATTGCCGCATCTTTTTTCATTCCCTTTATTATAAGCGGCAGAGCAACATTTTCTATTACATTTTTAAATGGCAATAAAAGATCCTTTTGCAGCATATAGCCCACATATCCGCTTCTGCCCGTGATATCCTCTTCATTTAAGTATATTTTTCCGTCGTTGATGGGCTTTAAAAGCCCTGCTATTATATTGAACAGTGTGGTTTTGCCGGTTCCGCTGACTCCGATTATGCTTACCGTTTCACCGCTGTTCACGGAAAATGATATGTTTTCTATTATTTTTTCACCGTTATAACCGCCCGTTACGTTTTTTATTTCAAGCTTTTTAGTTGAGATACTCATTATTGAACCCGTAATTCTCAGGAATTTCTCTTTCTATTAATTTATTTTCGAACAGCCATTTATAAAAGGTGTTCCATCTGTTCGAATCGATAATTCCGAAACTTGCAGCATCGTCTATGTACTTGGAGCTTATCCATTTCTGGCTTTCATATACTAATTTATTGTCAAGCTCGGGAGCATTTTTTAACAGACAGTCGGCAGCCTCTTTCGGATTGTCTGCTGCAAATTTATAGCCCTTTTTTATTGCTGACAGCACCTTTTTTGCTTCGGCGGAGTTTTCTTTCAAGTATTTATCAGAGGCAATTATCACAGGGGTGTAATAGTCAAGCTCAGAGCCGAAGTTTGCAAAATTTATAAAATTGGTTTCAAGACCGTTTACCTTAAATGAAATTCCGTCCCAAGCGTAGTATACCCAGCCTGAATCGGAGCCGTTTTTTGAGGGATCGTTAAGCTGTGCTATAATGTTTTCAGCGTAGGGAACCTTTTTTACCTTCGAAAAATCTCCGCCGTCATCATTTACGATTTTTTCAAGCATTGCAAGCTCGATCGGATCGTCCCATGTGGAATATCTTTTTTCTGTTAAATCCTTCGGGGTTACTATATTTTTATCTTTTAGCGATATAACTCCGGAGGTGTTGTGCTGTAAAATTGCAGCCACCGCCGTTACAGGTATAGGACTGTCGGTTGCAAAGCTTTTTGCAAGAGTATCCTGAAAGGAAATACCGAATTCAGCCTTGTTTGCGCCTATTAAAGCCGTGGTGGAGCCTTCAGGAGGTTGTACTATTTCCACTTTCAAGCCATGCTCGTTAAAATATCCCATTTCTTTTGCAACAAACAAACCCGTGTGGTTAGTATTGGGAGTCCAATCAAGTACCACTGTTATTTTTCTGCTCGAAACATCAGAATTTTCGCTGATATTTTCATTATTTATGTCAGCGGTATTTTCATCGGACTTTTCAGTGTTTGTGTTCACGGCTGTGTTCTTTTTTATACTGCAGCCTGTGGCAAATGCCAGAATTGTTGCAGCAATGATTAAAATTTTTACTCTCTTAGACATTTTTTTCTCCTTTATTTTATTTACATATTTTATGAGGACTAATCCTTCCATTTAACTATTTTCTTTTCAAGCAGTGATAAAGATGCCATAGCCATAAGGCTGAGCAGTGATATAAAAAATATTATTGCAAACATCTTGTCGAAGGCATAGGATTTCCTTGCCCTTGTCATATATACGCCGAGACCGTCAAAGCCTCCGAGCCATTCGGCAACTACCGCTCCTATTATTGCATAGGTTACTGAGATTCTAAGTCCAGAGAAAAAATATGGTGTGGCAAATGGAAGCTTGACGTGCGTGTAAATCTGTATTTTGTCTGCACCCATTGCCTTTAACAGTTGTATACTGTCCGTATCTACACTTGAAAATCCGTCCATCAGTGAAATTGCTATAGGAAAAAATGTCGTCATCGCGATCAGGGTGATTTTCGGAGCCATTTCATAGCCAAGCCACAGCACGAGAAGAGGTGCTATGGCAACAGTCGGAATTGTTTGACTTATTATTATCAACGGATACAGTGCTTTTTTTACTATTGAAAACGTGTCTATTAAAAGCGCCAGTATAAATCCTAAGACGACTCCTGTCATAAGACCGATAAAGCTTTCTGTAAGAGTGTAACCTGTGTGATGAGCGATAAGAGGGAGGTCAGCTGTAAAAGCTCTTATTACGTCAAGAGGAGATGGCAGCAGAAATTTCGGCACTATCTTAAGTGACGAGAGTATTTGCCAAATTATTAAAATTGTTATTATTAAAGATGAGCCGATTAACCTGTCGATAATTCTTGTATCTTTTTTTTTCAATTAATTAAATCTCCTTTTATGCAGCTTTTTATTAAGTAAATAAA
The DNA here is from genome assembly GCA_041844335.1 of Lachnospiraceae bacterium. Lineage (GTDB taxonomy): Bacteria > Bacillota > Clostridia > Lachnospirales > Lachnospiraceae > CAUUFM01. The sequence continues at coordinate 9,935 of JBGZAX010000018.1, read as the reverse complement.
AAAAGCACTTCGTTTAAAGAAGCGCAAAATAATAAAATCAGGCTTCCCTACGATGGTATGATCCATATCAGGTTCAAAGGGTTCTGCGAAAAACAATCTCAGTAACTTAAAGTTACACCCCCAGCAAAACAGTATATTCTTTTTAAATACAAACAAATGATACTATATTTAAAAAAAAAAATCAAGACATTGATAAAAATAATTCCGATTTTACAAAATTAATATTTTGGTGTATAATGATAAAAATATTTAATAGATTGAGCTATAAAAATTTGGAGGAGATAAAATAAATGGAAGAAAATAACAATGGAAGCGTAGCTGATAAAATATCGGCGACTATGTCTAATAAAAAAGAAACGAACGTCAAACTTTCGTCGAGAAGTGTGATGATGTATATTGATGTGGTCTGTATTTTGACCGGAGTAATAGCATTGGAGCTTATTCTTGGAATTATCGTGTTTAAAGAGATGACATCTTTACTTCTTGTCGTAATGGGGTTAAGCCTGATAATGGCACTGTTTACTAAGCATTTGCATAACTATTTTTTGATTGTCTTAGGAGCCGCCGAGCTGGTAGCGGGAGGGCTTACGCAGCATACAATAATAGCATTAATGGGTACGGTGTTATTCGCAGCTATGTGTTTTGCAATGAGAAAATTTTTAAAATAAATGAATAAAACCAACTATCATAAAGAAACATTGAAGATTTTAGACGGTTTGGATAAGAAAAATACACCGAATTTGATTTTGCACAGCTGTTGCGCACCCTGTAGCAGCTATCCGATTGAGTGGCTTAGTGAATTTTTCAATATTTATATTGACTTTTATAATCCCAATCTTGACAGCATAGATGAGTACAATAGACGATTAGATGAGGTTATCAGGCTAAAAAACTCTATCGGGAAATTGTTGTGTAAAAATAAAATAGAGATTCTGGAAAGCGAGTATAACGGGACTGATTTTGATAAGATAGCTTTATTAAGAGCATCAAAAAAAGAGGGAGAGCTTCCATGCAGAGCGTGTTATGCATTAAGATTGCGTCATAGTGCCGTTTTGGCAAAAAAGTATAATATGGATTATTTTACCACCTCTTTATCTATAAGTCCGATGAAAAATTCTGCCGTTCTAAATGAGATAGGGCTGAAATTGTCAAAGGAAATCGGTGTGGATTACCTCATGTCCGATTTTAAGAAAAATGATGGTTATAAAAGATCGATAGAGCTGTCCCGAAAATACGAGCTTTACAGGCAGGATTATTGCGGTTGCAGTTTTTCAAAACGTGAAAGGAATGAAAGATATAATGAAAATATCTAAGGCTTTGGAGGGTGTGAAGTACACCGTTATAAATGGCGATATTGATACAAAAATCACCAATATCAGCAGAAATTCCAAGGAAATAAGGGATAAGGGTCTGTTTTTTTGTATAAAGGGGCTTAATGTAGACGGACATAAATTCGCAAGATCCGCGATAGAAAACGGTGCGACGGCACTTATAGTGGAAGAAGATGTAAGAGGGGACTTAGGAGAACTCCTAACTGATGACATTGCCGTTATAAAGGTAAAAGATACAAGAGCTGTTATGCCCTACGTAAGTGCCAATTTTTATGAAAAACCGGCGGAAAATCTTAAAATAATAGCAATAGTCGGAACAAAGGGTAAGACTACAACCTCCTTTATGATAAGAGATGTCTTAAGTAAGGCAGGGCATAAGGTAGGTCTTATAGGTACGATTTTTGTAAATGATGGTGATAATGAGATATCCTCGAATTTTACCACTCCGGAGGCTGATGATTTGCATAAATATCTGTACAGTATGAAAAAAAACGGTTGTGAATTCGTGGTAATGGAGGTATCCTCTCAGAGCTTTTTAATGCACAGAAGTGACGGCATTGTCTTTGATCTTGCAATTTTTACGAATATTTCGGAGGATCATATAGGAGATGGAGAGCACAAGGATTTTGACGACTATTTTAACTGCAAAAAAGGTCTTTTAAAGCAGGCTAAAAAGCTTGTGTATAATGCGGATGCCGATTTGATTGATAAAATGGTCGGAGATATTGAGGTTGAAAAGCTGAGTTTCAGTGCTAAAAAGCCCTCAGATTATATCGCTGATAAGATAAGTCTAATAAGGAAAAACGACAGCCTTGGTGTTTATTTTACAGCTAATGATAAACCCTATGAATTATCATTACCGGGAGAGCATAATGTGCATAATGCACTGGCATCTATTGTCGTTGGTGATATCTATAATGTGTCCTATGAGGTTGTTTTTGCTGCATTGCAAAGTATCAGGATTTCAGGCAGAATGGAAATGATTGATTATTCTGATAAATTTGTACTTTTAATAGATTATGCACATAATGCGATGTCGCTTGACAGCTCATTAAAGGTACTGAGAAAGTACAATCCTGCAAGGCTTATCTGCCTTTTCGGCTGTGGAGGAAACAGATCAAGGGACAGACGTTTTTTAATGGGAGAGGTATCGGGAAAGCTTGCAGATCTTACTATTGTCACCTCCGATAATCCCAGATTTGAGGAGCCGGATTCGATAATTGATGATATAATAGCGGGACTTAAAAAGACCACAGGCGGATTTATGAGAATTACGGATAGGAAAGAAGCTATAAAATATGCTCTTGATAACGCACAAAAGGGAGATATCGTATTGCTTGCAGGCAAGGGACACGAAACCTATCAGGAGATAAGGGGAGTAAAATACCCTATGGACGAGAGGGTAATAATATCGGAGCTTAGAGATGTATGTCTGGGTAATTCTTGATATTACCTCAAGTCAGGTGGATAAGCCGTTTCTTTATCTACTGCCTAATGAGCTTGTAGGGCAGGTGGACATAGGAACGGCTTTGAATGTGCCTTTCGGTAATGGGAACAAGCTTAAAACGGCTTATATTATAGGACTTGATAAGGAAATTTCCGAAAATGATAAGAGATTGAATAATAAAAATATTAACGAATTAAAGCTTAAGTATGTTGACAGCATCGCAGATAAGAAGCTTGAAATTTCGAAGAAAGCCTTAAATCTTGCGGTGTGGCTTAAGGATAGATACGGCTCTACTTTATCAAGTGCCATAAATACGGTAATGGTCAGTAAGGAAAGGGTAAGGGCACGTAAAAAAAGGGAAAAGAAAACGATCAGTTCTTGTGAGGATTTTATCTTAAATTCGGAGCAAAAAAGTGTAGTTGACGGGATTTTTGAGTATTCTAAGAATAGTCTTTTAAAAAATGAGACACCGATTTCTTTAATTTACGGTGTTACCGGTTCAGGAAAAACAAATGTATACATAGAACTTATAAGACGTGTTGTAAATAACGGACAACAGGCTGTTTTGTTGATCCCTGAGATATCTCTTACTATGCAGAATATAAGAAGATTTGAAAAAAGCTTCGGGGACAGAGCTACCTTTATACATTCAAAGCTTTCCAAGGGAGAAAGATATGAAAGGATACAAAAGGCCAGAAATAGAGAGATAGATATTATGATAGGGCCGAGAACGGCTCTTTTTACGCCTTTTTCAAATATCGGGATTATTATTATTGATGAAGAACACGAAAACTCCTATAATAGTGACAGGTCTCCTAAGTATAATGCAAAGGAGGTGGCGATTAAGATAGCGGATATGAATAATGCGCTTATTGTTTTGGGATCCGCGACACCGTCTGTTGAAAGCTTTTACAGGGCTTTAAATAATGAGTATGCGCTTTTTGAAATTAAAAACCGATATGGAACGGCTAAACCGCCGAAAATTCATATTGTTGATATGAAAAGGGAACTTGTGAGCGGAAATAGAGATATTTTCAGCAGGGATTTACTAAGACTTATTGACAACAGGCTCAGGAAAAATGAGCAGATTATGCTGTTTTTGAACAGGAGAGGATATTTTGGTTTTAATGCCTGTAGGGCTTGTGGAGAGGTGATTAAGTGTCCGCATTGTGACGTGTCGTTATCTCTTCATTTCGATGAAAAATTAAGATGTCACTATTGCGGATACGAGGTTCCTGCTTATCATAATTGTCCAAGCTGTAATTCAGGATATATAGGTAGTATGAATGCAGGTACGCAGCAGGTGCAGGAGCAGATTCATAGGTATTTTCCGAAAGCTCGTGCGCTTAGAATGGATGCTGATACCACATCGAGAAAGTATGATACGGATAAGATTTTGGACAGCTTTGCCGGCGGTGATGCGGAAATTTTAATAGGAACGCAGATGATTGTAAAGGGGCACGATTTTCCGAGGGTCACGCTTATGGGTATTTTACTTGCTGATTTGGCTCTTAATATTTCATCTTATACCGCATCTGAGCGTTGTTTCCAAATTCTTATGCAGGCATCGGGAAGAGTAGGTCGGGGCAATAGCTTAGGAGAGGTGGTTTTACAGACCTACAGACCTGAGCATTTTTGTATACAAATGGCTAAAAACGGAGATTATAGGGGGTTTTATGAGGAGGAAATAAACTACAGACGGCTTATGAACTATCCTCCTTTTGCAAACTTTATGCTGATTGTGCTGCAATGCTTGGATGAGGAGCATTTGGTAAGAGCAACAGATTTTATGAAACAGTTTATTTTAAGTGAGGCAAAAAAGTATAATATTTTTGTGATTGGACCCTCTATTCCTCCGATTTCAAAGGTAAATGACCTTTACCGCAGGTTTATTTATGTGAAGCATAGGGACTTTGACAGAGTTATTTTTTTACGCAACAGAATAATGGCTTATGCTGAAATTAATAGAGGATACGACAATATCGACATTCAGTTTGAATACAGACCGATATAATATGGATACTGATGGGTAGAATTTAATGAGAGCAAGCAGTAAGCGATGCTTTAATTAAGATAGCCATGTCTGCATGCCACAAACAAATTCCGTTGACGGTCACTTACGAACTGTTTGTCGAACGGCTATAAAGATAATGAGATGAGAGGGGTTGGAAAAAGCACATCAATATAATTGTTGATGTGCCCCGATTGAATTGACAATTTTATTGTGGTTAAAAGTTATAAAAAAAAACAGCTCCCGGACTATGTCTTAAAGCTGTTTTTGTGTTTGCTCCGAAATCATCACAGGATGTGATAGCTCAAGACCATTATAGATTTAAGTATTATTTCAGCTTTTTAATTTCTTCTATAAATAAAGGCAACACAGCCATAGCATCTCCTACTATTCCCACATCGGCTACATCGAAAATAGCTGCATCTTCATCTTTATTGATAGCTATAATATACTCGGAGCCCAGTATACCTGATAAATGCTGGGTAGCACCGGATACACCGCATCCTATGTACAGCTTAGGTGCTACAGTCTTTCCTGACTGACCTATCTGCTGAGTTCTGGTTACTCTTCCGCTTTCCGTTACAGGTCTGGTAGCTCCGATGGCAGCTCCTAATGTATCGGCAAGTTCTTTTACCAGTTTATAACCCTCATCTGTATCCATTCCTCTACCGCATGCTATTATCTTTTCAGCATCCTCCAAGTTTACACTCTCAGCTATTTCAGTAACAGCCTCTTTTATAACGGTCTTTAAATCCTTTTCTTCTATATTTTCCTTTATTATTTCGGTATTAGCTGCAGGATTAGGCAGTTTCTTAAAGGCTCCGCTGCTTAGGATAGCAAATTTCACCTTGTCATTGTTTACAGTAACATCTCTTAAAATAGAGCCTCCATATAATGCTATGGTAAATTCTATATCATCATTAAGCTTAATAGCGGTTACATTAGACAGAGCAGTAGCTTTCATTCCGGCAGAAGCAAATCCGATTACATCCTTTGCCATGGCTGTGCCGCCTGCCAGTACCAGCTTAGGTGTGTATTTTTCTATCAATGCCTTCAGTATCTTTCCGTTTGTCCTCAAATTATAGGTATCTGTAGCTACCTCTATGATCTTCGAAGCACCGTATTCCTTACAAATGTTTTCGGTGGTTTCGTCAAAATCACCTATTAAAACTGCGGCTACATTATCCTTTGATAATTCTACAGCCTCTGTTAAAGCCTCCAATGATGCATTTATAGGAGCCTTGTTATCACATTGCACATAAACCATTAACATAATTTCTACCTCCTCCTATAATACCTTTGCATCTGACAGCTTTGTCATTAATTCTGCCACCTGTTCCTCTGCCGGCTTAGCTGCTATCTTTATTCCCGCCTGCCTTTTAGGGCGCTCATAGGTCTTTTTAACAACTATGGTGCCCTCATTTACTGTAATGTCACTTATCTCATCTATAGTCTTTTTTCTGGCTGCCATCTTACTTTTAATAGTAGCATATCTGGGGTCATATGCAGGCTTGCTTACAGTAACAACACATGGCATAGCGGACTCTATCAGCTCATATCCCGTCTCGGTTTCATGCTTTCCGACAGCCTTTCCGTCTGCCACGGAAATATCAACTAAATCTGTGATTACACCGGTGTCCAGAATTTCGGACATAATAACGCCTACTTGTCCTGATGTGGTGTCTGTAGTTTCTTTTCCGGTGAAGATGATGTCAAACTTTCCGATTTTTTCTTCTATTTTCTTAATACCCTCGGCTATAGCATTTGCTATATCATAAGGTGTAGAATTTTCATAATTATTTGCGATTATAACCGTAGCCTCATCGCCTCCCACTGCCAGACCGTTCTTCAGAGCCACCTTTGCATCGTCCGTACCTATTGACAGCAGAGTGATATTTGCATCCCCTACCGATTCCTTAAGTCTTGTAGCCATTTCTAAAGCATAGGTATCAAAGGCGTTTTCCACACTGTCTACATTATCCGGTGTAAATTTGCCTGTAGCTTCATTATATCCGATAGAAACAGAATCGTCCAACACTTGCTTTAAACAAACTAATATGTTCATGCATTTCTCCTTATAAATTAATTGTGAATTATAAACTGCTACGAAAGCAGCTGCAAATCAAGCAATAAATAACATTAATATATTGTCGAATTTGAGCTACCCTCGTATTAAAGTATCTAAAAAAATACCGAAAATTATGCAGTTATATTGTTTCCTGTAACTATTCTTAAGATCTCATTAGTTCCTTCAAATATCTGGAATATTTTAGCGTCTCTTAACAGTTTCTCTACCGGATATTCTCTTGAATAGCCGTATCCTCCAAATGCCTGTATGGCTTCGCTGGTTACCTGCATAGCCATATCGGAAGCGTAGCATTTAGCTATAGCGGATTCCATACTGTATGACATTCCCAAATCCATTCTGGTTAGTGCATGAGCAACCATCTGACGGGCTGTTTCTATTTTAATTTCCATATCCGCTATTTTAAATAGCATAGCCTGATTTTTAATGATAGGCTTTCCGAACTGTTGTCTTTCTTTTGTATAGGCTATAGCCTCTTCCATAGCTCTTTGAGCTATACCTGTAGCTACGCAGCCCATCCATGTTCTTGCCTGATCAAGGGTCTGCAAGGCTATCTTAAAGCCTTCGCCTTCCTTTCCGAGGAGATTTGATGCAGGGATTTTACAATTATCCAATACCACGTCGCAGGTGTTGGAGCCTCTGATACCCATCTTATCCTCATGATTTCCTGTACTGAGTCCAGGTGTTCCTTTTTCTACGAAGAACATAGAGATACCCTTTGCACCGGCACTCTTATCTGTCATGGCTGTGATGCAGTAAAAGTCCGCTACGGCACCGTTTGTGATGAAACACTTTCTGCCGTTTAATACATAGCTGTCTCCCTCTTTAACAGCGGTAGTCTTTCCTGCGCTGGCATCGGAGCCTGCACCGGGCTCTGTTAAACAAAATGCTGCAAAACCGCCATTTAATACTATATCACAAGCTTTCTTTTTCTGTTCTTCACTACCTGCAATAAGTACAGGTTTTGTTCCAAGTCCGGTGGCTGAAATAGTTGTTGCAAAGCCTGCATCAGCTTTTGCCATTTCTTCCATAAGTGCAGCCACATCAACTCTTGAAAGTCCCATTCCTCCATATGCTTCAGGAACCTCTAATGAAGTATAACCCTGTTCTATAGCCTTCTGATAGATTTCTTTCGGCCACTCGCCTGTCCTATCATATTCCTTTGCCTGTTCCCTCACTTCGTTGTCACAGAACTTTTTAATGTCCCTCAATAAATCTTTCGCCTCATCGGAAATAAGATATGCCATGTTTCAATTCCTCCTTAAAATAGTATTATATAAATACTGCTTTATAATATGCAGTATAATATGCCTAAGCATCGTAAGCTGTACACATAAATATAGTAAAAATAGGCTTAACCCAAAAACATATTGCAATAACAAAAATAAATTCCAATTTATCAAATATTATTCAGATTATTTAACAAACTGTGCGCCTATTCCAAAATATACCACCAGACCATACACCACAATGAACAGAATGAAGTATTTAACTACAGCATTTAATATTTTACTTTCCTCACCTACAATATTAGCTGCAGCCGTAGCCACCGCTATACTCTGAGGAGATATTATCTTTCCGGCTGTAGAGCCTACAGTATTGGATGCTATCAGCCATAGCTGGTCTACTCCTATATCGGTTGCAACGGACTGCTGCAGCTTTGCAAATAATACACTGCTGGATGTGGAGCTTCCCGTTACAAATGTTCCGATAGCTCCTATAAGCGGTGCAAAGAACGGATAAAAGCTTCCAGTGCTGCTTACCATGAAATCAGCTATGTTCTGTGTCATTCCGGAATATCCCATTATCTTGGCTGTAGAAATGACAGCTATTATGGTAATTATGGTCTTTATCATCTGCTTAAATGATTTAAATAATACACCCAATATATTTCCTATACTGCATTTTTGAATCAGACCTCCGATTATACCAGCCACTATTATTATTACACCCGGGGTAACTATCCAGGAGAAGGTGTACATTATAGGCTCTCCCTTTCCATTTAACCCTGTATATATTCTAACCGCCGTCTTAACTGCGGATAGAGGTCCCCGGATAGCGGGTACTAATGTAGATGTCAAAACCAACAATACCAAAACTAATAAAAACGGGCTGCCTGCTACCAGAGCGGTTTTTCCATCTATGCTCTGATCCGAAGAATCTCCCTGCATTTCCATGTCGAACTCTCCTGATGTATTAGCAGAGAAAATTCTGGTAGCCGTTACTATTAAAATCATGCAGACAATAGCACCGAGTACAGATGCCAGTTCAGGTCCTATATATCTGGCAGCTAAATATTGAGGAACTAAGAAACCTACTCCTGATATCAAGGTAATGATTCCCACGCCCTTAAAAGACTCCATAAAGCCCTTGCCGCTTTGTTTTCCGACCATAGCTACCAGTATGAACGGAACCACTATACTCATTATCGCCATTTGCAGAACCATAGCAGCTGATGCTATTCTTGGATCTATTTCCGTCAGCTGAATAGCCGTTCCGGCAGGAATACCTACAGAGCCGAAAGCTACTGCAGTAGTATTTGCCACAAGACAAATAATGGCTGAAAATAGAGGATCAAAGCCTACCGCTACCAGAATACCTGCCGGTATAGCCACTGCGGTGCCGAAGCCCGCCATGCCCTCCATGAATCCACCAAAACCCCAAGCTATCATAAGAGCTAATATTCTCTTATCTTTTGATACGGACATAAGTAATAGCTTGATTTTTTCCATATAACCTGTGTATACCACCAGATTATACACGAAAATAGCTGCCACTATAACCAGACATATAGGCCAAACAGCCATCACCGCACCCTCAAAGAATCCGGTAAGAACCTCCATAGCAGGCTGTTTCCAAATAGCTAATGCTTCAACAGCAGCTATAGCCAATGCTATCGGACAGGCTATATACCCCGGCTTTTTAGCAACACTCAGCATTATTATCAAAAATATAATCGGTAATAATGCCAAAATAAAGTTTAACATACGCATTCCCTCCATTTCTGAATTTTTATTTTAATACTATAAAAGTATTAAGCTGTTACCTCATTTAAAAATT
>JBGZAX010000017.1:0-8542 GCA_041844335.1 Lachnospiraceae bacterium | reverse complement strand
GAAAATTATTTTTATTATGTGGGTGACGGGGCTAAAAAACTGGTTAAGCGAATTTTGGTTGCGACTGATATGAATGTGGACATTTATTTGAATGAAGCATATGATATTTATATGGATATTTTTTCGAAAAACAGGGATTATAAGGTATTGCCTTACATGAATATAGTCGAAATATTAAAAGAGCTTAAAAATCGTGGAATAAGGCTGTTTGTCGATACAAACAAACCTGATGCCGAGGCTAAAAAAATTCTGAATATGATGCTTGGAGATGATATGTTTGATGATATCAGAGGAGATAAAGGTTTGGGGATTTTAAAGCCTGATCCTTCGGCTGTTTTGGAGTGGTCAAAAATATATGATATTCCGACAAGACAGATGCTTTATTTAGGAGATACCAATACCGATATGCAGACAGGCAGAAATGCGGGGGCTTATACCGTGGGTGTATCATGGGGTTTTAGAAAAAGAGACGAATTGCTTAATGCAGGTGCCTATGATGTCATTGATGAACCGACACAGATATTGAATTATGTTTGATTATTTAAGTTCGGGATAGGGAGGTTGTAAATGAATAATAACAAAGTTTTGGATAATATAATATTTAAAATTGTATTTTTTTGCGCAATTATATCGTTTTTTCTTTTTTGCTCATGTGCCTCACAAAATGATACTGAGAAAGCTTCAATGTCGGGTGATTCGTCATTTGAATCAAATAAGATGTCGGCTGAGCCCGACGAACCTAAGGTTGACGAATCAGTATATGATGATAACAGGTTAGCTGATGAGAATATGAATTCACAGGAAGATATTTCTAATAACAGTCTTTCCAAGGCCGATAATGCTGAAAAATTAATAATAAGAAATAATTTATATATTGAAACAAAGAGCTTTGATGATTATATATTTAAATTAGAACGTATGCTTATCAAAGAGGGCGGATACATAGAGCAGCAGGATATCTATTACGGGTATGAGGGCCGAAATGAGTCTAAATCTGCAAATTACACGATGAGGGTGAAAAAAGAAAATATGCTTTCCTTTGAAAAAGGGATAGAAGCTTCAGATGCAAATATATTCAGAAAAGAAAAGACTGTGGAGAATGTGACCAAGGCTTATGCGGATCTGGACAGAAGAGTTAAAATAATTAAGGCAAAAGAAGACAGGCTTGTCGAGCTTATGAAAAAGGCCGATAAGATAAAGGATTTAATTGAGATAGAAAAGGAATTGGCTCAGCTTGTGGAAAGTAGAGAGATATTGAGCTCGCAAATGCTGGTAATGGATCATGATGTTGACTATGCTTACTATAATATTTATGTACATGAGGTAAAGGAATATAAAGATGTAAAGGCGACGAACAGCAGTTTTGTTTCTGATTTAGCTTATGCCTTTAAGTCCTCAATTACAGGTTTTGTATTGTTTATAAAAAATGCGATTTTATTCCTGGTATATAATTGGCTAGTGATTTTAACCATTATAATAATAGTCATTTTAATTAGAAAATTTATCGCGAAGCATAAGAGCCAAAGGTTTATTTTTATGAAAAAAAGAGAAAAGGTCGCTGAAAAAGAGGAAAAAAATGATAATTGATATTGATGACTTAAGACACGATCTTGTTAATTATTTCGGGGCTGCCACACTGACCGGCTTTCCTATGGCAACAGTTGATATTGAAAATGTGAAAGATGCAGATGATAGGGAGCTTTTAAAAATTGCTGTGGATAACGGATTCGAATTGAAAAATTATGAAGTTATTGAAGAGGAATAGATCTTTTATAAAATTTTTTGAACATAAATACATAAATAAGGCTTATATGGTGAGTTTTGAGTGTGAGAGGCGGATTGTTATTTAATCTGCCTCTTTTTCATGTAATAGGTTGAATTTCGGTTTTTAATAATTGATTGAAAAATAAATATCTTGACATTATTCATATACAAGTATATACTTGTATACAGGTCTATCAGTATTTAGATATACCGGTATATATCTGTATGGATAGATAAATGCCAAAATAACTGTTGATTGGAGATTTAGCGATGTTAGAATTATCTAAGAAGAGCAATTTACTTGAGCAAAAAATTTATGAATATTCACTTCAAGATGTTGAAAATCCTAATTTGTATCGTGAGATGTATAGTTACACCGAGGTTCCGAAAATTGTGTTCAATCATAGAAAAGTACCGATGAATATGCCGAATGATATCTGGATAACGGATACCTCCTTTAGGGATGGGCAACAGTCTATGGCGCCTTATACCGTGGAACAGATAGTTGATTTATATAAGCTTATGAGTAAGCTTGGAGGTCCGTTCGGCATAATCAGACAATCTGAATTTTTTATCTATACAAAAAAAGATAGGGAGGCTGTGGATAAGTGCATGAGCTTGGGACTCAGGTTTCCTGAGGTTACGACTTGGATTAGGGCAAACAAGGAAGACTTTAAGCTTGTTAAAAGTATGGGAATAAAAGAAACCGGAGTTTTAGTTTCCTGTAGCGATTATCATATTTTTAAAAAAATGAATAAGAGCAGAAGTCAGGCGGTGGAATATTACATTGATGTTGTAAAAGACGCTTTTGATGCCGGAGTGGTGCCTAGATGTCACTTTGAAGACATTACAAGAGCCGATTTTTATGGCTTTGTGGTTCCTTTTGTAAATAAGCTTATGGATTTATCAAAGGAGGCAAAAATTCCTGTAAAGATAAGGGCGTGTGATACTATGGGCTATGGAGTTTCTTATCCGGGAGTGGCTCTTCCAAGAAGTGTTCCGGGAATTATTTACGGTCTACAGCATTATTCAAATGTGCCGAGTGATATGCTTGAGTGGCACGGGCACAATGATTTTTACAAGGCTGTAGTCAACGCATCTACTGCCTGGATGTACGGAGCATCAAGTGTAAACTGTTCGTTGCTTGGAATAGGAGAGAGAACCGGAAACGTGCCGCTTGAGGCGATGGTTTTTGAATATGCTTCTCTTAGAGGTTCGCTTGACGGAATGGATCCGCATGTGATTACTGAGATAGCGGAATATTTTAAAAATAACATGGGCTATGATATTCCGCCTATGACTCCGTTTGTTGGAGAGAATTTTAATGTGACCAGAGCCGGAATTCACGCCGACGGGTTGATGAAAGACGAGGAGATTTATAATATTTTTGATACCAAGACAATATTGAATCGTAAGCCGGGTGTTACGATAAGCAAGACCTCCGGTTTGGCTGGTATAGCCTATTTTATAAATCAGCATTATAACTTGACCGGTGATTTAATGGTAAATAAGGATAGTGAAATTGTGGTAAAATTAAAGGAGTGGGTAGATGAAATGTATGCGGATAACAGAACCACAAGCCTATCTAACAGGGAGCTTGAAGAAAAGATAAAGGAGCTTAAAAGATGATTGAGTATAAGAGTGTATCTTTGGCAAATCAGGTGTTTGAAGTTCTTGAAAATGATATATTAAGAGGAGAATTTTCATACGGGGAAATTGTCAGTGAGAAGAAATTGGCAGAAAGGCTGGGTGTCAGCAGAACTCCGGTTAGAGAGGCTATGACCAGATTATCTCACGAAAGGCTTATAAAGGAAACGCCGAACGGAAGTATAATAATAGGGATAAGAAATAAGGATTTAAGAGATTTATCAATAGTTAAGCGAAAGATAGAGCCGCTTATTGCAAATATGCTCATTGATAACTGTGATGAAGAAGCTCTTTTGATTTTTAATGAGATAGTTGAGCAGCAGGAATTTTATAGCGAAAAGGGTGATGATGAGAAGGTGTTGAAGCTTGATACTTTATTTCATGATAAAATGTATGAGATAAGCGGAAGTGTCACTTTTGAAAGTATCTTATCGCAGATACACCATAAGCTGTTTAAGTATAGGATGGTATCGCTAAAAGGAGATAAGAGAACCGTAGAGTCAATTAAGGAGCATAAAATGATAGTGGAGGCTCTTTTGAAAAAAGATAAAAAAAGGCTTAAGGAATTACTGTTTTTACACGCAGATAACGCTTATAAGAGTATAATGAAAGGAATAAAAAATAATGGGACTTTCTATAGCACAGAAGATAATTAAAAGTCACTTACTATTCGGGAATATGAATGAGGGTGAAGAAATAGGACTTAAAATTGATCAAACATTAACTCAAGACGCCACCGGTACTATTGTTTATCTTGAATTTGAAACTATGAATATTCCGTCTGTAAGAACTGAATTATCTGTGGCATATGTTGATCATAATACTCTTCAATCAGGTTTTGAAAATGCCGATGATCATAGATTCATACAGTCTGCTGCGGCAAAGTACGGTCTATATTTTTCAAGACCCGGCAACGGAATTTGTCATCAGGTGCATTTAGAGCGTTTCGGCATTCCGGGAAAAACCTTGATAGGCTCGGACAGCCATACACCGACCTGCGGAGGACTTGGAATGTTGGCAATAGGTGCCGGAGGGCTTGATGTTGCCGTGGCTATGGGCGGCGGAGCCTATTATATTACTATGCCGAAAATGATAAAGGTGAACTTGAAAGGTAGATTAAGACCCTTTGTCACAGCTAAGGATTTGAGCCTTGAGATTTTAAGAATTTTGACGGTAAACGGCGGAGTCGGAGCAGTCATTGAATGGGGAGGCGAGGGTGTAAAAACCTTGTCGGTTCCTGAAAGAGCTACCATTACAAATATGGGAGCCGAGCTTGGAGCCACCACCTCTATTTTTCCGTCAGACGAAATAACGGAAAAATTTTTAAAGGCACAGGGTAGAGGTGATGATTTTATACCGCTTGAAAGTGATGAAGATGCCGAATATTCAAGGATAATAGATATTGATTTATCCGAATTGGAGCCGCTGATTGCCTGTCCGCACAGTCCTGATAATGTAAAAAAGGTGGCTGAGCTTGAGGGAACAAAGATAGATCAGGTGTGTATAGGCTCATGCACCAACTCAAGCCTTTTCGATATGCTTAAAGTGTCGGCATTATTAAAAGGCAATAAGATACACGATAATGTGAGCTTGTCCATATCTCCGGGCTCTAAGCAGGTCTTGGAAATGCTGTCGGATACGGGAGCTTTAACCGATATCATTTCATCGGGAGCAAGGCTTCTTGAATGTACATGCGGTCCTTGTATAGGCATGGGGCTTTCTCCTAATTCCGCAGGGGTAAGTCTTAGAACGTTTAACAGAAATTTTGAGGGACGCAGCGGAACAAAAGATGCAAATGTTTATCTTGTATCTCCTGAAACAGCTGTGGCATCGGCTATCTTTGGAAGTATTAAAGATCCCACGAGCTTAAGTGATTATGAATACAGCAAGGTCAAGGTTCCTGAAAGTTTTAAAATAGATGACGGCTCTATTATAAAGCCGCTATCCGAGAATAAAAGGCATGATTTTGAAATTGTAAGAGGTCCAAATATAAAGCCGTTTCCGAATAGTGCTCCCTTAGAGGATAGGATTGGAGCGGCGGTTATATTAAAAGTTTCCGACAATATTACCACTGATCATATTATGCCGGCGGGCTCTAAAATTTTACCCTACAGGTCGAATATTCCTTATTTATCCAAGTTTTGCTTTGAGATATATGACAAAGATTTCGCAAAAAGGGCAATGGATGCAAAGAGCGGAATTATTATAGGAGGTGATAATTACGGACAGGGTTCATCAAGGGAGCATGCAGCCTTGGTTCCTTTATATTTGGGAATAAGAGCCGTAATTGTAAAAAGCTTTGCAAGGATACATCTATCTAACCTTATAAATGCGGGAATACTGCCTTTAACTTTTAAAAATCATGATGATTACGACAGTATAGAGCAGGGAGATGAGCTTATTTTAGATAATATTTTTGCAGGTTTAAAGAACGGAGAATTTAACTTGATAAACAGCACAAAGAAACTTGATTATAAGCTTGAGGGGTTGTTTAGCTGTAGGCAAAGAGAGATTTTATTATCAGGCGGATTACTAAAATATGTGGGAGGTCTAAAATGATGACCGTTATGACAGATAAGAATGAAGAAATATTGTGTGCCTGCGAGCACTTGAAAAAGCTGTTGATGGAGCAATACGATAGATTAGAAAAGCTGTCTTGTGATAAAAATATGGATTTGAGTAATGATCAAATAACAATAGGGTTAATTGACGGCGACGGAATAGGACCTGTTATTATGAAAGAGGCAAGAAGGATAGTTAAAGAGCTTTTAAAAGATGAAATAGGCAGTGGAGGAGTTATATTAAAGGACATATCCGGTCTGACCATTGAAAATAGATTGGCTCTTAAAAGCTCTGTACCCGATTACGTTTTAGATGAAATCAAGTCATGTTCCGTATTATTAAAGGGTCCTACAACCACCCCGAACGGCGGAAATATGGAAAGTGCCAATGTTACCTTGAGGCGTGAGCTTGATTTGTTCGCAAATGTGAGACCTGTAAAAGTGCCCGAAAAGGGTATAGATTGGATATTTTTTAGGGAAAACACCGAGGGGGAATACGTGCTTGGCAGTAGGGGCTTGGAGCTTTTTGATGACGAAAGATTGATGGCTCTTGATTTTAAGGTGACTACAGCATTCGGAACCGAAAGAATAGCAAAAGCCGCTCTTGATTATGCGAAGAATAATAACAAGACCTATGTGTCTTTAGTAACCAAGGCTAATATTATGAAAAAAACGGACGGGCTTTTTTCGAGGATTGTTCGTGAAGTGGCAAAGGATTATAAGGGAATAGAAATTGAAGAGTGGTATGTGGATATCTGTGCGGCAAATCTTTTGAATAATGATATCAGAAAAAAGTTTCAGGTTTTTATTTTGCCTAATTTATATGGTGATATAATTACCGATGAGGCGGCTGAAATACAAGGAGGGGTTGGAACCGCCGGCTCTGCAAATATAGGGAGCAGATATGCCATGTTCGAGGCGATTCACGGCTCAGCTCCAAGAATGGTGGAGTCAGGATTATCGGAATTTGCAAACCCGTCAAGTATCTTAACGGCTACTGCAATGATGTTAAATCATATAGGATTTAATGAAAAGGCGGCTTTACTTGAAAACGCTTTAGATAGTATAAGAAGAGACGATGAGATCAGGGAGGCTTTAGATAGAAATGAAATAAAATCCTGTGTGTTCACGGACAGGCTTATTGAAAAAATTTCGAAAAGATAGTTAGCTGAAGGGAGTGTCGCAAAATAACTAAATTCTGGTTATGGAGCGGTGCTTCTTCCTTCTGCCAAAATAAAAATCAGGGGAAACTTCCTTTTTAAATTTTCTCCCTGATTTTTTGCGTACTTTAATATTGGTATTTTATTTTACTTGACATAATTTATTATACCATAAAAGCAGGTTCTTCGGAGCCTGTTTTTCTATTTTTAGGCATAAAAACGGAGCTGTTGCTCAATGGAGATTACTCATCTATTTTGCAACAGCCCCCATTGGCATATTATCTTTTTTGTGGAATTCAAACTTTGCCGCCTTATTGATTTTTGTCTCGGAGCCGGTCAGAGGTGCTGATAGATGTCAGCTCCTTGAGTGTCAGCTCAAAGTTGGTTCCGAATTCTCTTTTGTCTTTTAAATCAAGGCTTTTATCAATGGTTTTTTTGATGTATCTTGAGGTATCATCTATTGTTTCGTGCATATTTTTTCCCTGTAAGATATAGCCGCAGATAAGAGCAGTCAGCATATCTCCCGTTCCTGAAAAGCTGCCTATCTTATAGTCTGAACCTGAATATCCGAAATCATCTTTTTTAACAAAGAGATTATAGACCAATTCCTTTCCGTTATAATCAATATATTTTATTCCGGTAACAATCACAGTTTCAAGGCTGTCACTTAACAAGCTCATTGCAGTATTTTTTATTTTTTCAAGATAGTTGTCTATATCGAGATTTTTTTGTGCGGTTAATTTTTCATATGAGACATCCGACAATATGCAAAGCTCTGTAACATTAGGTGTGATAATATTTGCCTTTTTTATTATATTTTTAAGCTCTTTGGCGTAATCATTCGTAAAAAAGCTGAATATTTCTCCATTATCGCCGATAATCGGGTCCACCAGTATAACTGTGTCCTTTGCAGCTAATTTATCTATACAATCTTTAACGAGATTTATCTGATCCTTTGACATCATGAAACCCACAATAATTCCGTCGAGCAGGATATTTTCTTTTTTCCAGTCATTAATGGTATTTTTCATCTGTTCGCTTAAATCTGTAAAGTGGTATGACGAAAAGGCGCTTTGACAGGAAAAAACACCTGTCGGTAATGGCAATGCGGTGTGACCTAAAGTATTGATGATTGGGAGCTGAACTGCCATTGAACAGCGTCCGAGACCGGATAAATCGTTTATTATTGCAACATTTTTCATTAACAAAACTCCTTTTCAGCTTTCTTTATAGATAATTATAGCAGAATTATATGCAAAGGGCAATCAGGCTGCCTTTCTTTGATGATCTTTGCTAAATAATATGCGCCTTTTTGTATCAGCTCGTTTTTTAACGGTTTTGCATAATTTCTGTATCTGATGCCGCAGGTATACAGCAAAATTATTTTTTTCCATATTAAAACCGCCTGAT
>JBGZAX010000016.1:0-3953 GCA_041844335.1 Lachnospiraceae bacterium | reverse complement strand
GCTTTTGTGTCTCATCTTATCACCAAAGTTAAAATAATTTTCTAAAAATATAGCCTAAAGCTGCACCAAAGCCGGAAACTCCGCCAAAAATTATACTTATCGTTGTAGCGACACTTAAAGAACCGTTTTTATTATTAATCCCTTGAGCCTGACTGTCTGTAGCAGCATAATAAGGATTCTGATAATAAGCGTATGGGTTATAATAAGGGTTATATGACATCATATATGGATTATAGTATGGATTTTGCACTCCATAATATCCTCCCTGTGCTCCTAAATAAGAGTTTTGTTCAGATCCTGAAGCCATGACCGGTGCGGAACTGTTAGAGGGTACGGAAACATACTGTGTCACCACCTTGTCAGCTGCATCACCAAATATGGCATTTTCACTTTTTTTGTTTTCGTGCATTTCTTCATCAGTAACGCTCTCGTTTGTATCAGTGTTATTAGTATTGTCAGAAACGGGAAGTGTCGTCAAAGTATTTTCTTCTTTCACAAAATCAGGATCGGATTCCGTGGTCTGATTTACGTTTGATATATCAAGCTTTGCAAAAACATTCTGACTGCCGGAGCCCGGAGATATTTTATCCATTATCGGAACAAATACGTTCAAAGCCACAAACCCGTCCTTTCTTGCACTTTCTATCAGCTCTACTGTGCAAGCCTTGGGATAATCCGTGCCGTAGGTATCGGATACATTTTTTCCATTCATTGTATGATATTCTTCTATCTTTGCATCAGATAACGAACCTGTTATATCTCCGTTATTTAATGTATAGCTGGGGGTATAATACTTGAGTTTTCCCAAATATCCAAGCTTTCCCCCCACATTCATAGGATTAAATCGTATGGTCAGATAATACTTATTACCGCTAACCTTTAGTTTTGCTATGTGATTAATAGAATTATTCGCCATAGAAAGAGAGCTTTTGTCAGTCTTTATCATACTCACATTTACTTTATAAACGCCGTCATTTAACTTCAATTCATTGTTATTTTTATTCTGAGTATTGTTCGTATTTACTGCACCCTCTTTTTTAGAAGAAATAAAGCTGTCCGCATTATCTCCTATTTTTTGAAGATTATTTACCGCTATTTCAATGACGGCTTTCTGCGTTCCGTTTCCTGCACTTATAGCTTCCATTATAGGCACAAATACCTGTATGGCTATCTTCCCCGTATTCATACTCTCGCCGGGAAGTGGAAAGATAATGTCTTTTGGATAGTTTGTTCCATAGGTGTCGGACACAACGACTCCATTTGCCGTTTGCCTTGATAAAACCTCTGATTTATAGGGAGTATCGGAACTCATACTCTCATAGTAGTTTAAATAACCTAAATAACCGAAACGTCCATCCATTGCCAAACCTTTAAATGTCACTATAAGGTGTGCCTTACCGTTTTTTACAGTGATATACATAGTATGCTCTATAGCATCATTTGCCATAGAAGTGGAAGATCCGTTGGCTTTCAGTATATTACCGTTTACCGCATATACTCCGTCGCTTAAAGTGGTGGAATTATTTGTATTAGCAGATGTAGTGACCTTTGTGTTATTTGTACCGTTTGCCTGATTGTTGCCGATACTGTTGGCTAATAATTTGCCTGATTTCAACATACCTACCAACCAATTAGGAACCATTACCTCCTTGCCGTCCACCATAAAAAGTGGCTGCATTGCACGATCATCGGCAGGAATGTTAGACAGTTTTATCCTCAATTCGACATCACTTTTCATCACCACATTTACATAACAGCCCGCCTTCAGCATTATTTCCTTGCTCGTAAAGACCGATGTAGGTATATCTATAGACAATACCTGAGTGGGTATTGCCTTATCTTTTACCAAACCGAATTCAGGGTTTGTGTTCCTCATAGGCTTAAGAGGTTTTGTGACATTGTCACTTACAGCATTATATTTCTGACCATTATATTCTATATAAAAATCTCTTACAGATCCTTCAGGCGCACTGTTAGGAAAAGCAGGCACAGGTGAGGCTATATAAAATATTAATTTACTGTTTTCACCATTTACTATCAGATCCGCCTTTGGTGAAAACATGTCATTTGCCATACTGGGTTTATCATTTTCATACTTAAAACATTCTGTGTCTATCACATAGCTGCCGTTTGCAATAACAGGCTTCTTTTCTTTTTCAACATTTTCCTGTTTCTTAGAATCCTTTTGCTCGTTTTCTTTCTTGTTTTTTTCTTCTAATTCCTTGAATACTTTAAAAAATTCTTTAAATTCCTCTATAGTGTAACTCTTATTGGAGATATTTTGAATATCCTGCGGCTGTTCACCTGAAGAACCGCCCGGTTGTGGGCTGACGGTATCCGCACTAACATTCAGCTTTTCTTTGTCGGTATCCGATACAGATTCATCTACCTCCGATGTCGTGCTTCCATTATCAGCATTACCAATGTGAGAATTATTAACGGTTGCTATTTCACTGTCAGTGTCATCATTTTCATTTGTCACAACAGGAATATTTTCTGTAGCCGAAACCGTCATGGAAAAATAAGGCATAATAAGCATAATGCCGAGTACAAAAGCTAATATTCTTTTTCCTTTTAAGTGCTTTTTATTTTTCATATATTTTCTCCATAAATAGTATTTATATTAACAGCAAACCTACTCTACCGCATATTTACGATAGAGCAGATTTGTTTTTATAAATACTTGAAAGATTTAATTGAATTTTACCTTAATTTTTAATTTGGAGGTATTTATAGCCTTGTTTTTACTATTAAAAGCCTTTAGGCTGTAATTTCCCTTTTCCTTTGATAACACAAAATTAACATCCTTACCCATCTTTGAGAGACTCTTAATCGCATTTTTATCAATAGAAATTTCTCCTACATTGCTCTTGATTTTAACAGTTTTACAGCCTGTTAGAGACAATTTGTTAAGACTGTCTTTAGTTATCTGTAGATTTACCTTAGCTTTATTGGAACTGCTTGCATTTAAAACAAGCACATAGTTCTTTTTTTCGCCCTTTATAGCAGCTATCATTACCTTATCCAATATCTTATCAGATACTTTTATAAGTCCGTTTTTATCATCTCCTGTACTTACCTTAATGATATTTGATTTAGAAGTATCACTTAAGACTGTACTTTCAGTATCTGTCAACTCTTTAACAGCTTTTTTGTCGTTTTCCTTTTTAACAGTATTATTATCCGTCTTACTTTCAGAAACAATAGAAACAGGCTCTATAAAGGTATCGTTTTGCTGTGGCTTACTCTTTTTATTGTTTTCAGACTTACTTACGACACTACTGATATCAGCAATGCTTTTTTTTGCATCATCATAAACATCATTTTTCGCACGAACCGGATTATTAAGAACAATATCAAGCTCAACATTATCATTCATAACTACATTTACGTAGCATCCTGCTCGCAATCTTGCACCATTTTCTATTGCATCTATTATAGCCTCTTTCGGCAGGGTTGTGGTTAAAATTTGCATCGGTATTTTTGTTCCTGCAACCAAGCCGAACTCAGAATCTGTTTTCTTCACTGTCTTAACAGGTTTTGATGAAGTATCGGATACAGCCTCATACCTTTTTCCCTTATATTCTATATAAAAGTCTTTAACCGAAGCGTCTTTCCCCAAATGAGAAAATGCGGGTACCGGATAAGCTATGTATAAGACTAAATCAGCCTTATCTCCTTTCAAAGAAATGTCTATTTCCTTGGCAAACATCTTATCGGACATGCTAAGCTGCTGTTTACCCTCTTTATACATCTTGGCTTCTACCGTATATTTACCGTCCACAAAGCCCTTTTCTTCATCGGATTTATCGCCTCCTCCAATGTTTTCAAGCACATCGTCCTCAACCTTTGGCGCCACATAACTTAAATTCTTACTTACTATTATCTCTGTGGGCTCCGACAATAAGATTTCACTCTTAGTATCCTTTGAATTAAAGATATACAGTTTATTT
>JBGZAX010000015.1:0-13128 GCA_041844335.1 Lachnospiraceae bacterium | reverse complement strand
TACAGATCAATTTTATTTGCCGTCTGTTAAGGGGCTTTGCGACATTCCTTTAATCGGATCCCTATTTTTCAAAAATGCATATATTACTACATACATCGGTTTTTTGATCTATATAATTGCCTATGTGGTGATAAACAAGACCAGATTCGGATTAAGGTTAAGATCCTGCGGAGAACATCCTCAGGCGGCTGATTCGGTGGGCATAAATGTTTATTTTATAAGATATATGGGCGTTGCAATATCAGGTATATTGGCAGGCATAGGCGGTATAGTATTTGTGATTCCTACTTCTACAAACTTTAACGCATCTGTGGCAGGATACGGATTTTTGGCATTGGCTGTGCTTATTTTCGGACAATGGAGATGTAATAAAATATTAGTCGCAGCGTTTTTTTTCGGAGTAATGAAAACCTTTGCGGCGGCATATTCGGGAATTATTATTTTAAAAGATTTACCTATACCGGCAAATGTATTCAAGATGATACCTTATCTTGTAACACTGCTTGTACTGATATTTATGTCAAAGAATTCTCAGGCTCCGAAAGCGGAGGGTATTCCCTACGATAAATCAACCAGATAGGAGAGTGGCTTTATGTATATGTATGATCTCATTATGAAAAAAAGAGACGGCAACTTTTTATCGGATTCGGAAATTAAGGAAATGATAACAGAGTATGTCGCAGGAAATATTCCAGATTATCAGATGTCGGCTATGCTTATGGCTATTTATTTTAACGGAATGAATGAGAGAGAAACTTTTGCGTTGACTTCTGCTATGGCTCATTCAGGAGATATGGTGGATCTGTCAAAGATAGAGGGTATAAAGGTTGACAAACACTCAACCGGAGGCGTGGGTGATAAAACCACTCTGATAATAGCTCCGATAGTGGCATCTTTAGGTGTCAAGGTCGCTAAAATGTCGGGAAGAGGACTTGGACACACCGGCGGTACTGTGGATAAAATGGAGTCTATTCCGAATATGAAAACATCCTTAAGTGAGGAGAGATTTTTCGATGTGGTGAATGAGGCGGGTTTCTCCGTAATAGGTCAAACCGGAAACCTTGCCCCTGCCGATAAAAAGCTCTATGCGCTGAGAGATGTTACGGCAACGGTTGATTCTATTCCGCTGATTGCATCATCAATTATGAGTAAAAAGCTGGCTGCAGGTTCTGATTGTATACTGTTGGATGTAAAAACCGGCAGCGGAGCCTTTATGAAAACCTTAGACGGTTCTATCGCATTATCAAAGGCAATGGTGGATATTGGAGAGAAATCCGGCAAAAAGACCGTTGCTATGATTACCGATATGGATATTCCTTTAGGTAAAAATATAGGAAATTCACTTGAAATAATAGAGGTAGTTGATGTATTATTAGGTAAAGGACCAAAGGACTTGACCGACGTGTGTATCGAATTAGCCGCAAATATGCTGTATTTGGCGCAAAAGGGCAGCATAGAAGAATGTAGAACTATGGCAAGAAATGCAATAGTTAATAAGACTGCCATAGAGTATTTAAAGAAAATGGTAGAATTACATGGCGGAGATGTATCGGTAATTGAAGATACCGATAAATTTAAGAAAGCCGGAACGGTTTATGAGGTAAAATCCGGGCAAAAGGGTTACATTTCTAAAATGGATACCGAAAAGATAGGGCTTTGTTCCTGTCACTTGGGTGCAGGGAGAATGACAAAGGACGATGATATTGATTATTCTGCCGGAATTATATTGGAAAAAAAGGTTTCCGATATGGTAAATGTCGGAGATACATTGGCAATATTCCATACAAATGATAAAAATATCATAGAAAAAGTGAAAAATGATTATATTGATGCTTTGACGTTTTCCGATAAAAAACCTGATGAAAATAAGCTGATTTATGCAAGAATAGAAAAGAATAAGACTGAAAAGTTTTGATAGTTAAATGTTTTAATTATAAATATATTTATTTAGGAGATCAAGGAATGGATAATAAAGAGATTTTGTCGAGAGTGGATCACACGGCATTAAAGGCCTTTACCACTTGGGCTGAAATTAAAAAGCTGTGTGAGGAGGCGATAGAATACAAAATGGCGAGCGTCTGTGTTCCACCGTCATATATTAAACAAATCAAAGATACTTTCGGAGATAAGATAAATATATGCACTGTGATAGGCTTTCCTCTGGGCTATAATTCCACCGATGTAAAGGTTTTTGAAACAAAAAAAGCAATAGAGGATGGAGCAGGCGAGGTAGATATGGTAATCAATGTCTGCGAGCTTAAAAACAAGAACTATGACTACGTGGAAAATGAAATAAGGGCTTTAAGGGAAGTTTCAAAAGGAAAAATCCTTAAGGTTATTGTAGAAACCTGTTATCTGACTGAGGAAGAAAAGGTGAGATTGTGCAGAATGGTAACCGATGCAAAGGTTGATTATATAAAGACCAGCACAGGCTTCGGTACAGGCGGAGCTACGATAGATGATATAAGATTGTTTAAGCAAAATATAGGTAGCGAGATAAAGATGAAAGCCTCCGGCGGTGTCAGAAGTAGAGAAGATATGGAGGTCTATATTAGTGAGGGTTGTGGCAGAATAGGTACAAGCTCTGCTATTACTTTAATAAATTAATTTTTTTATTTCATAGGAGGGAATTTATGAAGAAAAAGGTATTAAGTATTTTATTGGCTGCGGCTATGGTTGCGTCCGTTCTATCGGGATGTGGCAAAAAAGCTGATGATTCGGCAAATCAGGAAACAAAAACGGAAGTAAATACAGAAGAGAACACCGAAAATTCCGGCGGAGCGGAGATAGCTCTAATTACAGATGTCGGAACCATTGACGATAAGTCATTTAATCAGGGTTCTTGGGAGGGCGTAGAACAGTATGCGACTGAGAACAATATTTCTCACAAGTATTATAAACCTACAGAAAAGTCCGACGCAGCTTGTATTACAGCTATTGATTTAGCTGTTCAGGGCGGTGCAAAGGTTATCGTAACACCGGGCTTCTTATTTGAGGTTCCTATATTTAAGGTACAGGACAAATATCCTGATGTAAAGTTCATTTTATTAGACGGTGCTCCGCACGATGAGGGCGATTATACACCGGCTATATCTGCCAATGTATTATCGATTTTCTATGCTGAGGAGCAGGCGGGATATTTGGCAGGCTATGCGGCTGTTAAAGATGGATACAGAAATCTTGGTTTTTTAGGCGGAATAGCAGTTCCTGCCGTTATTAAATACGGATACGGCTATATTCAGGGAATTGATGCTGCCGCTAAGGAATTGGGTCTTGCTAAAGATGAAGTAACTGTAAAATACAGCTATGCAGGAAACTTTGATGCTACCCCTGAAAATGAGGCAAAGGCGTCCTCTTGGTACAATGACGGAACAGAGGTGATATTTGCTTGTGGCGGAGCTGTGGGCAACTCTGTAATGAAAGCAGCTGAAAAGGTCGAAAAGGCTGTTATAGGTGTGGATGTTGATCAGTCATCGGAATCCAAAACCGTTATCACATCGTCTATGAAGAACCTTAAGAATTCCGTATATGAAGCTTTAAAGACAGTTTATGACGGAAGCTTTGAGGGCGGCAAGAGTGTTACATTGGCTGCTGATACAAATAATGTATTATTAGCTATGGATACAGCAAAGTTTAAGACCTTTACAAAGGAAGAGTATGACAAGCTTTATGCTGATATAGCAAGTGGCA
The DNA here is from genome assembly GCA_041844335.1 of Lachnospiraceae bacterium. GTDB lineage: Bacteria > Bacillota > Clostridia > Lachnospirales > Lachnospiraceae > CAUUFM01. The sequence goes on along the minus strand of JBGZAX010000015.1, from coordinate 9,438 downwards.
AAATTACAATAGGAAAAGATGATATGGCAGAATCTGCCGATAAGCTTCCTGTTGAATTGGTAAAGGTAGAAAATATTCAGTAATTTTATTCCTTTAGTAAAAAGCCGTCCGAGTATTTGGGACGGCTTATCTCATAAGTAGTGATAGGAGAATTATAATAAATGATAGAAAACCTTTCTGATATTCCTAAAAAAAATCAAGAATATTTCTTGGATTATATCAAAATGGCTCCTGACAGCTTGATAGAAAAGATGAAACTAAAAAAAATGTCCGAGGGAACGGTCTTTATAAGAGAAAATGACGAGATAAACTATGTATATATTTTACTTGACGGAGTGGTTAGGGCTGTTGATTACAGAATGCACGGTGTTCCTTATGAGTTTATGAGGTTCTATCCTGTGAATATGCTTGGCTCTATGGAGATAGTGCTTAATCTTAAAAAGTATTGTACCACCTTGGTAACTGAAACCAAATGTACTTTTTTTGTTTGTCCCATATCCGATTTTTCGGCTTGGTTATTGAACGATCTGAATGCAATAAGAACGGAGGCTCAGGTCGTCGTAAGATATTTATTGGAGGAGGATAGACAAAACAGACTGTTTTTATTGTTACAGGGAAAGGATAGACTTTTTGTGGTTTTAATGCAATACTATGAAAAATATGCAGTAAACGGAAAATGCCTGGTAAAACTTACAAGAATGGAATTGTCCGACAGAACAAGACTGAGTCTGCGTACGATAAATCGTACTATAAAGCAAATGGAGGATATGGGCTATATCGGGAAGCGTACCTCTAAGATAACCATTAATAAAGAACAATATGAACAGATATCTGCATATATTTCAAAGCAGATTAATTAATAAAAGGGAGGATTTAAAAAATGGGAATACCTACACCTCATAATGCAGCCGCAGCGGGGCAAATCGCTAAAAAAGTATTAATGCCGGGAGATCCTTTAAGAGCAAAATTTATTGCTGAAAAATACTTGGAAAATCCCGTGTGTTTTAATACCACGAGAAATATGTTCGGATATACCGGAAAATATAAGGGGAAGGATGTATCCGTGATGGGTAGCGGTATGGGTATGCCGTCTATCGGAATTTATTCCTATGAGCTTTACAGCTTTTATGATGTGGAGTCGATTATAAGAATAGGCTCTGCAGGCTCATTAAAGGATGATGTTCACGTGATGGATATCGTGGCGGGAATGGGAGCCTGCACAAATTCCAACTTTGCCGCACAATATAACCTTAACGGCACATATGCCCCCATAGCAAGCTTTGAGCTTTTAAGCAGGGCGGTTGAGGTATCAAAGGAGCAAAATAAAAAGCTTACAGTCGGAAATATTTTATCATCAGATACTTTTTACGGTGATGATAAAAATGCCAACGATAATTGGAGAAAAATGGGAGTTATAGCGGTGGAAATGGAGGCGGCGGCTCTTTATATGAATGCTGCAAGGCTTAATAAAAAAGCATTATGTCTGCTTACCATTTCAGATCATATTTACTTAAAAGAGGAATTAAGTGCCGAGGAGAGACAGCTCGGGTTCTCCAACATGATAGAAATAGCACTTGATATTTAGTTCGACAAATGAGTTTTGTGCAAATAAATGAGAATTTTAAGCAAGGATGTTTAAAATTCTCATTTGCTTTTACACTATACAAACTTGTCAAAATATGATATCATAAGGGTTGATTTAAAATATTTTTTATAGCTAAGGAAGTGATTTTTATGATTTTATTCGGATATGGCGGATATTATGGAGGGATATTTTTTGACCCTACTTATATACTGATAATTATAGCTTTGATAATTACTTCTATGGCATCAATAGGTGTCAGAAGTACCTATCACAAGTATGCAGGGGTTAGAAATTCCACAGGCTACACAGGGCAGCAGGCTGCTCAAATTTTTTTAACCAATAATAGGCTTTCACACATCAGATTAACAAGTATAAACGGTGAATTAAAGGATCATTTTGATTCAAGAAATAATGTGGTCAGATTATCCGGCTCCAATTACAATAATTCCTCGATTGCCGCGGTGGCGGTGGCGGCACATGAGTGCGGCCACGTTATGCAGTATCAGAGAAACTATTTGCCTGTTATTATAAGAGGGAGCATAGTACCTGTGGTAAATTTTGCCTCACAGCTTGCCTGGCCGGTGTTTTTTATCGGCATATTCTTCAGCAGTTTCAGATTTCTGATGCCTATAGGCATACTTTTGTTTTCAGCATCCGTTGCCTTTCACTTAATCACATTGCCTGTAGAATTTGACGCCTCTGCACGTGGAATGAGATTGTTAAGAGAAAACAACATTTTGCAAAGTGATGAGCTTGTTAAGGCTCGCAAGGTTTTGAATGCGGCGGCAATGACCTATGTGGCTTCAGCTATGGGCAGTCTGTTACAGCTTTTAAGGTTGATTTTAATAGCAAAACGCTATGATAGGGATTAGATGAGAAGTGCAAGAAGAACTGCCCTTGATATTTTGCTTAATTGGCAGAAAAACAAAGCATATATAAATAAACTGTTAGCTTATAATTCAAGTATATCAGCTTTAAGCAGCCGAGATTTATCTTTTTGCAATAGGCTGTGTCTGGGTGTGGTTGAAAGGAAAATTGAACTTGATTTTATTATATCAAAATTATCGAATACACCTTTAAATAGGCTGAAAGCCGGAATTTTAATCATACTTGAATTAGGCATTTATCAATTAAAATATCTTGAAGATATTTCAGAATTTGCAATATGCAATGAGATGACAAGCCTTTCAAAACAGATAGGCTTGTCAAAGCTTTCGGGCTTTGTAAATGCAATTTTAAGAAATTATTTAAGAAAAAAAGATGAAATACTGAATTCCTATCCTAAGGCAGACGATAAAATCGGATATCTGCACATATACTATTCCATGCCTGAATGGTTGTGTGAGCATTTTATAAAAGAGATAGGCTTTGCAAGAACTGAAAAGGCATTTCAGTTTTTTTTAGAAAATAAAAATATTACTGTAAGAGTATTGGAGAGCAGATTAAGTGCAGATGAGGCGGCTTTACTTTTGAAAAATGAGGGAGTGGAATTTGACAAAAATAAATATCTTGGATATGTTTTTGATATCAAAGACCCTGCAAAGTTTTTAAAATCCGATGCTTTTAATAAGGGTTATTTTCAAGTGCAGGATTTCAGCTCCATACTCGTAGGGGAGGCGGCAAATCCTGATTTCTGTTCCGACATTCTTGATATCTGTGCGGCACCCGGCGGAAAAAGTCTGCATTTAGCGGATATTTTAAGCAAAAAATATCAGTCCTCCAATAAAGGTACTAAAATAGGTAAAATTGTATCAAGGGATTTATATGAATTCGGTGTAGAGCTGATTAGAAAAAGAGCTGAACAGTCAGGCTTTGATAATCTTATAGCTGAGGTTAAGGATGCTACGGTGTTTTATGAAGAGGATGCGGAAAAATACGATTTAATCATAGCGGACTTACCTTGCAGCGGTCTCGGAGTAATCGGCAAAAAGCCGGATATTAAGTATTATGTTAAAAAGGAAGATTTAAAAGAATTATCGGATCTTCAATTCAATATCCTGAGAAATGCGGTGAAATACCTTAAATGTGGCGGTGCTTTGATTTACAGCACCTGCACCGTGTCTCACTGTGAAAATGATATGCAGACGGACAGAATAATTAAGGAATTAAATTTAGAGTCGGCGGCAATAAATAATACGCTGTTTTTTGCAAATATGTCTGATGATTACAAGATACAAATTTTACCTGAGGAATATGATAGTGACGGGTTTTTTATTTCAAAATTTTATAAAAAACAGCAGTGTGACGGGAAAAATAAATGAGTGAAAAAATGGATTTGCTTAGTATGACAACTGACGAGCTGTCATACTATTTAGCTGATATAAATGAAAAGTCATATAGGGCAAAACAGATTTATGACTGGCTGCATAACAAGCAGGTGTTTGACATAGAAAAAATGGTCAATATACCTAATAAAGTAAAGAATTATATATCGAATAATTTTGATATAAATATTATGAAAAAAGAATCGGTTCAGGTGTCGGATGATAATAAAACCAAAAAATTTTTGCTTAAATGCAGCGATAACGAGCTTGTGGAAACTGTGCTTTTATCATACAGGCACGGTAACAGTCTTTGTATTTCTTCACAAATAGGCTGTAATATGAGTTGTGCATTTTGTGCATCGACTGTTGGCGGAAAGGTGAGAAATCTTAAGGCATCGGAGATGCTGTCTCAGATTTATACTGTGAACTCTCTTATAGATGACAGAATTTCGCATATTGTGGTAATGGGAATGGGAGAGCCCCTTGATAATTTTGACAATTTTGTAAAATTTGTTATAATACTTACTGATGAAAAGGGGTATAACTTAAGCAGAAGAAATATTACGGTATCCACCTGCGGAATAGTTCCGAGAATTTATGAGCTTGCCGATTTGAATCAGGGCATTACCTTAGCCATTTCTCTTCACTGTGTTTTTGACGAAAAGCGTCAGAGCATAATGCCTATTGCAAAAAAATACAGCATTATGGAAATTATTGATGCGGGTAAATATTATTTTGAGAAAACAGGAAGAAGATTAACTCTTGAATACAGTCTTATAAACGGCTTTAATGATGGGAAAAACGATGCAAGAGAGCTTGCAAGAATTGCTAAGGAATTAAAAGCGCACATTAATTTAATTCCTGTAAACAGGATAGAGGATAGTAATTTTAATCCTCCTAATAAAAAAAATGTTTATGAATTTAAGAAGCAATTGGAAAATTTGCATGCAAACGCTACAATAAGACGCAGTATCGGCGATGATATATCGGCATCTTGCGGACAGCTTAGGAAAAGACATTTATCTTAAAATTTTAAGGAGAATTTTGTAATGAGGGTATACAAGGCAACACACATAGGAAAAATTCGTACAATGAATCAGGACTGCGTATTTGCTGATAATAATCAAATAGGATATCTACAGAATTTGTTGATTGTGGCAGACGGAATGGGTGGACATTTAGGAGGAGACTATGCCTCAAAATTTGTGGTAGAAAATTTGGTAAAGCTTATCTATGAGATTGATGAAAAAAAGCCTGTTTCTATACTTAATGAGTGTATTACCAAGGTCAACGAGCTGTTATGGCTGGAGGCACAGAATAACGATGCCCTCTTCAATATGGGAACAACATTAGTAGTTGCCACGATTTCAGATGATAAACTATATGTAGCCAATATCGGCGACAGCAGGCTTTATTTAATAGACGACGGGATAAAACAGATAACAAGGGATCACTCCTTAGTCGAAGAGCTTGTTATAAGAGGTGATATCACCAAGCAGGAGGCGAGAGTTCACCCTGATAAGAACAGAATCACCAGAGCCGTGGGAATAGAAAAATTTGTTAAAATAGATTTTTTTGAATGTGATTTAACTCAAAAAAGCAAGGTATTACTTTGTTCGGACGGCTTGACCAATATGATTACCGATGAAGAAATTTTTAATATCGCAGTTGAGGACAAGAGTTTACCGGAAATCTGTGCAGTGCTTGTTTTAAGAGCCAATGAAGAAGGTGGACGGGACAATATATCCGTGGTAATGGCGGATAGGGTTCTTGATATTAATTCTTGAGGGGAGGAAGTATGATTAGAGTAGGGGAAATTTTAAGCGGAAGATATGAGGTTCAGCAACGTGTGGGAATGGGCGGTATGGCTGATGTTTATAAGGCTATGGATAAAACGCTCAACCGCTATGTGGCGATAAAGGTATTAAAGGCTGAATTTTCTTTAGATAAGAGCTTTGTTGCAAAATTTCAAGCAGAAGCAAGAGCTGCTGCCGGGCTTTCACACCCCAATATAGTGAGTGTCTATGATGTTGCTGAGGAAAACGGCTCTTATTTTATAGTAATGGAGCTTATCGACGGCATAACCTTGAAGCAATATATTGAAAAAAAGGGAAAGCTTTCAATAAAAGAGGCGACCAGTATAGCTATTCAGGTCTCTACGGGTATTGAGGCGGCACATCAAAATAATATAATTCATAGAGATATAAAACCGCAAAATATTATCATTTCAAAGGACGGCAAGGTGAAAATAGCTGATTTCGGTATTGCTAAGGCTATCAGTGCAAATACCAACACTATAAGCTCTAATGTAATGGGATCAGTGCATTACAGCTCTCCTGAACAGAGCAGAGGCGGATATTTGGATGCGAAAAGTGATATTTATTCTCTGGGAATAGTGATGTTCGAAATGGTAACAGGCAGGGTTCCTTTTGACGGGGATACCACTGTGGCTGTGGCAATACAGCACTTACAGGACGATATTCCCTCTCCAAGAAAAATGATTTCAGAGATCCCGATAAGCTTGGAGAAGATAATACTTAAGTGTACCGCTAAAAGCCCCGCTCAAAGATATGCCATGGCGGGAGCATTGGTTGCAGATTTAAAACAGTCTTTAATTACTCCGAATGATGATTTTGTGGATGATCCGGATAATGATGATTTTGAAGGAATGAAAACATCTGTCATCAGCAGAGATGAAATCAGACAAATTAAAACGGAAACCAATAGGGCAATATTAGGAAATAAACCGCAGCCTAACAGCTTTATAAAGGAAGATAAATCTATGAAAAACAAGAAAAAAAGACATGATAATGAATATTTTGATGATGAAATAAGCCCGAAATCCGAAAAGATTATGGGTATTATTACTATTATCGCTGCAATAGCAATTATTATAATTGTTGTTTTAATAATATTAAAAATCAGCAAAATGACCGGCTCCGTAAATTCGGATAATGACACAAAAATCACTGCTCAGGATACCAACGACGGTGCTGATATCGACAGTGAGAACGATAATAATGACGGTACAAGCAATGACGATGAAACGGATAATACCGATCCGGATAATGCTGATAATGAAAAGGAAAGCTTTGAGGTTCCAAGTGTCGTAGGAAAGCAGCTTGACGAGGCGGTGTCAATATTGGAGGCAAAGGGGCTGATAGTATTAAAAACACCCGATATGTTATCATCTGCACTGCCTTTTACAGTAATTTCTCAGGATCCGATAGGATCCGAGGTAAAATCGGGAGATACCGTAGAGCTTAAGTATGTTTCAGCTAAAGAAAAGGTTACTATACCTGACGGACTTATAGGAATGGGAGAAAAAGAGGTAAATGATACCTTAACGGCACTCGGCTTGACTATTAAACCTGAATTTAAATATGATGAAACGATAGAGGCGGGGAAAGTAATCAGTATAAATCCTGCAGGCGGCTCGGAAATTGAAAAGGGTACGGCAATCACCCTAACTGTAAGTAAAGGTCCTGAAGAGCTGAAGGTTCCAAAACTGTTGGGCTTGTCAAAAAAAGAGGCATTGATTCTTATAAAAGCCGGCGGTTTGAAATTAGGCAGAATTGATGAAAATGTGAGCGATAAATACAAAAAGGGTGTGATTATGGCTCAGGATATAAAAGCCGGAACTGTCTATAAAAAAGGTGATACTATAAATATTACCATGTCTTTGGGAGTTCAGGATGTTGCGGAGAATTTTCTCTGGGTATGGGCGGATAAAATTTCAGAACCGGATGATTATACCGGCAGAGAGGTAAAAATTGTATTGGAACAAACAGACGGAGCAAATATTAAGACAAAAACATTAGTGGAGGGATCGGTATTTGACTTTAATTCCGCATTTGCCGAAAATGCCTTAATTCCCGGAGTATCGGACGGAAAAATATATATCTACGAGAAAAACGAATCCGGTGAATATACACTTTTAGCTCTTAAAAACATAAAATTTAAGATGATTGAACAATAATGCTGACAGGAAGAATAATTAAGACTACATCTGAATTTTATTATGTTAATACTGAGAACGGTCTGTTTACCTGTAAGGCAAGAGGTGTTTTTAAAAAAGATAAGATAAAACCTCTGGTCGGCGATTTTGTGGAGGTAGATGAGCTTAGCGATAAAGATGTAAACGGCAATATTGTAAAAATTTTGCCGAGAAAAAATGAGCTTAAAAGACCCACTGTAGCTAATGTTGATATGGCTGTTTTGGTGGTGGCACTAACCAATCCGGAGCCGAAATTCAGTATAATTGACAAGAATTTAATTAAGCTTAGTGAAAGTGGGATCGATACCGTTCTTTGCTTTAATAAAAGTGATCTTGCAACTGATGTTAAAATAAGGCATTTTACGGATATTTACAAAGGTTCCGACACGGATATAATTTTTACAAACACTGTTACGGACAGCGGACTTGAAGAGCTTAAGAACAGGATAAACGGACGAACCTGCATATTTACCGGAGCATCGGGAGTCGGAAAATCTTCAATTATAAATACTCTTACCGGAAAATGTATGGAAACAGGAGGTTTAAGTAAAAAAATCCTGCGGGGTAAGCAGACCACCAGACATTACGAAATGGTTTCGTTTAATGATAACACTTTTTTACTTGATTCTCCGGGGTTTACGGCAATTAATTTTGATGTGGATTATTATTTTTTAAAGGAGTATTATAGTGAATTTCTGAAATTCAGCTCTGTTTGTAAGTATGGAAATAAATGCCTGCATTTATCCGAGCCTGACTGCGAAATAAAAAAAATGGTAGAAAAAGGTAAAATAAACGAGATAAGATACAGGTCTTACTTAGAAATATTAAATGAACTGAAAGGTCAAAGGAAAGGTTAAAAAAATGAATATTTTATCGCCATCAATATTATCGGCTGATTTTAAAAATCTATCTTCACAATTAAAAATACTTGAGGAGCTGGGGGTGGCTTATTTACACATTGATGTCATGGACGGAATGTTTGTTCCCAGCATATCCTTCGGTATGCCTGTTATTAAGAGCATAAGAGAAGACTGCAATATGATTTTTGATGTGCACCTTATGATAGAGAATCCTGAAAGATACATAGATGATTTTGTAAATTCGGGTGCTGATATAATAGTAGTTCATGCCGAGGCGGTAAAGCATCTGGACAGTACAATAAATAAGATTAAGAGCTGTGGAAAGCAATGCGGTATTGCAATCTGCCCTGCAACTCCTATAAATAATATTATTCATTTGCTGCCATTTATTGATATGGTTTTAGTAATGAGTGTAAATCCGGGCTTCGGAGGGCAGAAAATGATACCGTACACTCTTGATAAAATAAGACATTTACGCAAAATCAAAGATGAAAACAGCTTTAAGTATGATATAGAAGTGGACGGCGGTATAAATGCGGATACGATAACTGATGTACTCGATGCCGGTGCAAATATAATAGTAATGGGAAGTGCGATTTTCAAAGAAAATTTTGAGGAAAATACAAAAAAATATTTGGAAGTGCTGAAAATGCATATTTATGAAAATAATATGGAATAAAAATCAGTGTTTTTGCATTGAAAACTATTATCCTTCGACTATGTATCAGTGAC
>JBGZAX010000014.1:0-13001 GCA_041844335.1 Lachnospiraceae bacterium | reverse complement strand
TGAAAGAATAGTCGCTGTTCTTTGATGTTCTCAACCTTTTAAGTTTCTTCCATCCCTGATTATAAACATCTATCCAATCCTCTGATTTAGTGCTGTCCTCCCACCTTTCATAATCTAAGGTATTAAGATGTAATACATTCGTCTGACCGTCTCCTGCTATCAAGTTAAGCGTTCTTGCCACTCTGACAGCTTTTTCGTCGAAATCTATAGCAAACACATTTTTTTCCACATAATCGCTGCATTCAGGCGGCTTTTCCTCGCTTGTAAAAAGATGACTTTGCTTTATTCCCTTTTCTTTTAAAATCTGTTTCCAAACGTAAAAAATTGTGTGTACAGGAAATCCGCATGAACCGCCCGCAGTATCTATCATAGTTTCATCAGCTTTGGGATTTAACATTCTTACGCACATCTCTATTACATATCTTGGCGTAAAATACTGTCCTTTCTCACCCTTAGACGACTTGCTCATCAAGTATTCGAATGCATCATCTACCACTTCAAGATTTGAATTAAGCAGCTTCACATCTTGAAGTGAAGATACACAAACAGACAAATGAGATTGACTAAGTGAAATTTTAGCCTCCTCAGAAAATACCCCGTCCCATTTGTATTTTGCTTTATCAAATAAATTTTGTATTTTATCTTTTAATTCACTTTCCGTATCTCCATAATTTCTGAACTCAAGATGTCTACAAGTATTTTTTCCGCTTTCCATTTCATCATAAAGCTTTGTAAAAATCAGCTTAAATACTTCTTCAAACACGTCAACACCTGCATTAGCTAAAACCTCATCTTCCATTTCCAAAATAAGGTCTTTTAAGCTCTTTTTCTCTGTAATTAACTTGTCTTTGGCAATAAGATCATCTATTGTCCAACGTTCGCTTAAAATATCCGAAAGCTTATCATTAAATGTCGGAATATCAGGTATATCTTCAAAAAAATTAGGATTCTTTCTGTGATAAAAGGAAATTTGCTCTCCATTTGTCCATACGCCGATTGGGGCTCCGGTAGCATTACAATAGCTTTTCAACTGTTCCTTTCCGTCCTTTAATTTCGGCTTTTTTAACTCCACAATAATATAGGGACTTGTAGTTGCAATTTTATCAAAAATTACTATGTCCGCCCTCTTTTTTTCTCTGCCGAAAGACACAATAGATTCAAGTTCCATTTTTGCTTTTGGATAACTGTAAGTATTTATAAGTTTATTTATGTAAAGTTGACGCACCAATTCCTCATCTGTCAGCTTTATATCTTTATCTCTTATCTGACATTTCACATAATAAACATCTTCACCTTTTTTATTAGGCTTTGAAAAAATTAATTTTTCAACCTCATCAATTTCATCTTGACTAAATTGTTCAATTCCGTAGTTAGAATCGGTAATTATTTTTGACAGTATATTTTTCATATAAGCTATTCTCCCTTGCTGTTGTCTTTTAATTCAGATTTTTGTATATGATAAGCTTACGCCAATCCCAAGCATCGCTTTGTCTGCTTTCACTAAATGCTAACATTATATCACAAAGACATAAAGCCTTTCAATGTCTTGATCAGGTATGTGACAGACAATTTATGATACAAGCATTTTTTGTCTCATAGGGAATTCGGTTACACAAGCATACCGAATTGCCGATGTTTGAAAAAAAGGCTTTATAAAATTTTAAAGAACATATTTCTTATATTTTACAAATTCTTTACAATTTAGCACTAAAATCAGTTCTTTTATGATTGATTTTTTACTCCTAAAATGTTATCATTGCACTTATGTATAAAATAAAAATAGGAGTTAGATATGTCAAAATTAGGTATGTTGGACAAATTAAAGATCATAATTAAAAAAACCGCAATCGGTATTTTAGCCTCTGCGATAATAATTACAACCACTATAGAAACAGTAAGTGCGGCATCATTCCCAAGCCAGTATGATAACAAAATGCCTGTAGCTCTGGGTATAGACGTATCAAAGTGGAATAATAAAAGTGGAAAAATAATTGACTGGCAAGCAGTAAAGGATTTTGGAATCAGCTTTGTAATTATTAAAATCAGTAAAAGAAATCCTGATACGGAAATTTCCGATTTAGTAGATGAATACTTTGAGGATTTCTATAACGGTGCAGGCTCTGTCGGCTTAAAAAGAGGCGTTTACGTATTCAGCTACGCAAAAAATAAAGATGAGGCTATACAGGAGGCACAGGCTGCAATCAACACAATGAACGGACGTCCTCTGGAAATGCCGATCACCTACGATTTTGAAAGCAATGGCAGTATGAAAAAGCTTGTAAAAAAAGGAAAGGCAGCAACATCAGAGGCTTTAAATGCTTTTTGTGATGTGATAGAGGAGAACGGATACGATTCTATGATCTACACTGGTGAATTTATTATTAAGAAATATATTGACCATGATGCCATAGCCGACCGAAAGCTTTGGATAGCCAGATATCCTAAGCTTGGAAATAAGGCTACTTACGGCAAATTTGCCGGTTTTTCTCCGACCGACTATCCCTATTATATGTGGCAGTTAAGCAGTACAGCATACGTACCGAGTATATCATATAAAACCACTTCGAAAGGAAAAACCACACATCACTGCGATGTGAACTTTATATATGATCCGGCATTTGCAGATCCGAATTTCAACTCATTACTTGAAAAGGTCGTTGCAACCGGAAGAACAGGCGGAGACAGCGCACCTTATGAAGATGGTGAAGAATTACTTGATGAATACGACAATGAACACAACAACAATAACAACAATTTACCTCAAGATACCAATGATTTAATAGAGCCGACCTCAATTCAATTTATAGAAAACGGAATTACAATAGATGCGAATACCACCCCAAGCAAAAAGCTTGAGATTGACGTATTCCCTACCAATGCCAATAGAAAAAATATACAATTTTTTTCATCAGATGACAATATAGCCAAAGTTGCAAACGACGGAACGATCACACCGATAAAAGCAGGCAGCGCTGTAATCACAGCAAGTACAGGTGCGGTGAGTTCGTCAACTCTAATAAATATTGTAAAAGAAGAAATAAAAATAGAAAAAATAAAATTAAACCTTACTGAGGTTATGCTATTTAAAGGTGAAACAGGCAAAATTGAGGCAACAGTCACTCCTGAAAATAAAAATATAAAGATAAAATATTATGTTGATGATAAAAAAATAGCCACCATTTCATCGGACGGTACAATAAAAGCAAAATCCGCAGGAGAAACCATTATCACCGCACAAGTTGATGATAAGATAGCAGAATGTGATCTTATTGTTAAAGATACGGTGCCTGAAAAAAAAGACGATATAAAACAAAAAGATGCTAAAAATGAAGAAAAAGCGTTAAATGAACAAGAACAAAAAGACAACGAAAAGAAAAACGAAGAAAATCAGAAAAAAAGCAAAAAAGAGCCGGAAAATAAAGAAAACAAAAACAATAAAAAAGATAAGACTAAAAAAGAAAATGGCGATACAGACAATAAAGACAGCAAAACAAAAAAAGAAAAAAAGCCGCTTGACATAAAGGAAAGTTCCGTAAAATTGGGAAAAGGAGACACATATCAGTTCAGCTTTACCATTCCAAAAAATGCGGACATAAATGATATTGTTTGGCACAGCTCCGATATAGGCATAATAAGCGGATACAACAACGGTAAAATGAAGGCTTTAGAAGCAGGTACCGCAACACTAACAGTCACATCAAAGAGTGACAGCAGCCTTAAGGATACTGTAAATGTCACTGTATTCAATCCTCCAAGCAGCCTTTCAGCAAATGTGAAAAATAAGAGTCTTAAAGTAGGTCAAAACTTCAGAATAAAGCCGAAATTTGAAAAAAATACTTACTCAAGCGTAAAATATAGCACATCAGATAAAAGGATAGTAAGAGTATCAAGAAAAGGAAATATCAGGGCTGTAAAAAAAGGAACTGCAGTTATCACAATAACTACCGGCAATAATCTAAAGACCACAGTAAAAATAACAGTAAAATAAAAAATATTAATAAGGTGCTGTCGCGTTATCTAATGCGACAGCACCTTTGTTTTATTATTAATCATTCTCTCTTAAAAGTAAAGCTATTTCCTGATTCAGCATCTTATTTAAAGCAGCCGATACCGCCAAAGGTCCCATAGCTGTGCCTATAAAAACAGTTATAATTCCCAAGACAAAAAGCAAAATGTAATCAGGCTCCAAAAAAGGCATCTTAAATGCCTCGCTAAAAGCCCGTGAAAATAGAACGGAAACCGCTGATGAAAGCACAGTTCCTATTATTGCTCCCTTTAAGTTTATAAGAAGAACCTCATTTAATATAATACTCTTTACCCTACGCTTGGTAGCTCCGATTATGCGCAAAGTAGCTATTTCCTTTTTTCGCTCTCTAATAGAAACACTGTAAACAAGAATAAGCACCGCAAATACTAAAATCCAAACAAGAGCTATCAAAATATAAATAAACATAAGCAAATTCTGTGTATGCTTTCCTATCTCATTCATAATAGACTGAGCTGTAAGACAATAAATACCCTCTCCTTTAAATTCAGCATCTATTGCCTTTTTCACACTTTCCACATCGGTTTTTTTACTATCTACCTTAATCATAACACTCGAAATAAGATTTTCCTGATTTTCCGAAGGCAGACTTAAAATCTTTGAATACTCCTTAGAAAGTCTCAAAACCTCATTAAAGCTCATAAATACAGTATTATCAAAGCCCATTCCTGTTTTCGATAAACGACCCTTTATCTTAAAGCTCTGATTAAAAAACTTAACATCATCATGAACATCTCCGACAATATTGGCTCCTACGATTATTTCTCCATCATTTAACGGCAGCTTGACCTGATGCATAAGCCAAGGCTTTACCAAAAAATCGGAATTTTCATCATATCCTACCACCTGTATCGGAAAGGAACAGCAGCCGGCAGATAAAGTAGCAAGGAATAATTGAAATGTGGCTTTTTCCACACCTTCTATCTTTTTTGTGCGCTCATAAACGGATCTTTCAAAGAAGAATGTGTTAGGTTCTCCTCTCAAAATAGCACCCGTAATTTTGGCATCATAGCCTTCAGGAACGAGTATAATATCCGCACCCACTCTGTCATAAAGTGACGACATACCGCTCTTTAAGCCGTAAATAAGAAAGCTTGATAAAAATAATACAAAGCATAGCACACAGCTTAATATAGTAAGCAGCAAAGCTCTTGCTTTCTTATTATCTATATTGTGCTTTGCAATTTCAATACTGCTTAAATCGCCTTTCATATTATTTCGCTTTTTCTAAAGCTTTATTCACAGCATCTTTAAAAGTGACATTACTTTCAGTGGCTCCCGCTATGGCATCCACCTTTTCAATATCTTGTGTTTCCATAAGCTTTGCAGGATACTCCTTGGTATTATTTACAGCGTCCTGAGCTATCTTGTACAGACCCTCATTTTTTATCTCTCCGTCCTGCTTTCCGTAATCCTCACCCTTTTCATTACCATTATTATCAAGGTTTTCCATTGTTACCTCCGATATTTTGGAATCCTTAATCGTAATATGGACTACCACCTTTCCTCCGAAAGAATCAGGCTTACTCTCCGCTTCATAGGTTCCGTCTTTATACATAACGGATGAATTTTCAGCCTTTTTCTTGTCTCCGCAACCGTACATTGATACCATACACAATACAATCGCTGATAAAACAGCACAACTTTTCACAATTTTTCTCATAATTCAATCTCCTTAAAATTTTTATATTCACCTATAAAACAACAGGTCTTTGTCTCTTTTTCTTCTCAACATCCGCTATTCTGCCGTGATCCAGCCTGATTATACGTTCCGCCTCATCTCCGACCTCCTGATCGTGAGTTACAACGATAATACTTGAACCCTTGTTATGCAGTTTTTCAAAAATATCCATTACAATAAACTCATTTTTCTCATCAAGATTTCCGGTAGGCTCATCAGCCAAAATAATGTCAGGGTGATTTACCAACGCCCTTGCAATGCAAACTCTTTGTTGCTCTCCTCCCGATAATTGATTAGGCAAATGTTTCGCCCTATCCTTAAGTCCCACAGACTCAAGCACCTCCATCGCTTCCTCCTCATCAGGCATAGAATGATAGTATTGTGCCATCATCACATTTTCAAGAGCTGTCAAATAGTTAACCAAATGAAATTGTTGAAAAATAAGTCCTATCTTATCTCTTCTAATCTGAGTTAACTCCTTTGAGGACAATGTGGAAATGTCCTGACCTGCAAGCACCAGCTGTCCTATTGATGCCTTATCCATACAACCTATTATATTCATCATTGTGGTTTTGCCGGAACCGGAGGGCCCCATAATCGCTACCCACTCTCCCTTTTCCACACTCATATTTATATTATCAAGTGCCTTTAATTCACCATAAATCTTTGAAATTCCATTCAAAGTCAAAATATCCATTTAAAAATCCTCCTACTCTCCTCTTAAGACCAAAGCCGGATCCACATCTACCGCCGTTCTAACCGGTATAAGACATGCAATAACAGTAATAATTACGGAAACAATGACTGTTGCCGGAG
Organism: Lachnospiraceae bacterium; assembly: GCA_041844335.1. Lineage (GTDB taxonomy): Bacteria > Bacillota > Clostridia > Lachnospirales > Lachnospiraceae > CAUUFM01. Next base: position 6,459 of record JBGZAX010000014.1, on the reverse strand, counting down.
CCAGCCAAAACACAAATTGAACCTTCCTGGCAAAAACATTGAGACTTACACTTCCCGCAAAAAAATATCCGAATAACACTCCAAGCAAACCTCCGCAAATGCCTAAGACTATTCCCTCTCCTAAAAAATCTAGGACTACGGATTTATTTCCCGCACCCAATGCCTTTTTTAATCCTATTTCCTTACGTCTTTCGGTCACTACAGCCATCATAGTAGTACCTACACAGATCATCATTATAAATAATACTATTACAGTCACTATCCATACAAGGGTTTGCAGCTTGCCAAGAACAAGAGTCTGAGATTCCGTCACTCTCTTTACCAATCTGGCATTTATATTACCGTCACTTGAATTAATATTGTCAGCAATTTGTTTAAGCTCTTCAGATTCAGCTTCTATTGAACATTCAACCACACCCACCTTTGCGTTTTCTCCGATTATTTCTCTTATATCATCGGCACTTGCAAAAATCAGCTCCTCTTCCTTTCCACCGGTTGTAACAATAGAGCTTATAACAAAGTCGGAGGATACACTCTCCTTTTTATCGGAGTTCAGCTTTGGAGTATTTATTACAAGCTTATCGCCTATCTTAAGATTAAGCTGTTTGCTCACTTCATGTCCAAGCATCACCTCTCTTTTATTTTGTGGCCACTGCCCGTCTACGAGCCAGAACGGACTGTTGCTTTTAAGTCCTGAAATATCAGTAGACGCCACCACATACGGCTGTTCGTTCACCTTTACATTAGTGTATATATAAGGCGCCAATCCGATTAATTTATCATCTGATATAATCTGCCTTATTTTATCTATCTGCTCATCGGAAATATTCTTTGCCTCTCCATTTGGAATAACTATCATATTTGCACCATAGGATCTGAACTCCTTGCCCAGCTGACGAGGGATATCATAATATATAGTCACAAGCCCTGAAAGAATGGTTGCTCCCATAGCGATAGCCAAAATAGCGGTAAACATCCTTGATTTTCTTCTGATGATGGATGAAAAAATCATCTTTAAATAAAATTTTCTACTATTTTTCATATTTACCTTCCGTGCAAAACCTCAGTAGGGTTAAGCTTCAACAAATAATTAATAGCCGGAATACTGCCTAATAGGGTTACAAATAATATCAAAATCATCACAATGGGAACAACCATAGGTGTAGGAGCAATTCCTGATCCAAATACAGTTATTCCGATTATCTGAGCAATTCCAAGTCCCGCCAAATACCCGACAATTCCTCCGATTATAGCTATTACCATAATTTCAGTCAGCATTGAGCCTATTATTCTGTCATTATGTGCTCCGATAGCCTTTTTCAAACCTATCTCCGCTCTTCTTTCCATAACTGATGCAGTTACAAGATTCGAGATGCCAAAAGCCGAGCTTATAAGGCTCAAAACCGTAATCAAAAGCATTAAAAGAGTGGTTTTATTTAAGATATCACCCTCACTTTCAGCAACCTGTCTAATAGGCTTTGCAATAGAATCCGTCATTACCTCCTGAATTTGATAGCAAATAGCGGACACATACGCCGTGCAATACCACACCTCCCATTCTTTAACAGTAAGGCTTAAAGGATTCCTTGCAGCCTTTCTTGCCAAATCATTATCCGGGGTAGTGAGAGCCGAAACCTCTATTCTGTTTACCACATTATCAATGTTCGCCAATTTTTGAACTGAATCAAGCGGAGCAAATACATAAGAATCCTCATCTGAACCTGAATCAAAGATACCCTTTATCGTAAATTCCTGATTGTAACTGTCAGTGCTTAATTTTATCTTATCTCCAAGCTTTAATCCGTTTTTGGTAGCCAAAACCGTACCGACCATGACCTCCTTCGTATCATTGTCATTCAGCCACTCTCCTTCAATAGTCCACCATGTCTTAAGACGTGTAATACCGGTGTCCACTGTTCCGCCCGTTGGCAAATCCAAATGTTTATAAAACCAAGTACCTACCACTCTTGTGTTTTCGACATCATCATTCATCTTCGCCCTTATGTTAAAATAAGGCGTATAATCGACAATGTTATAAGCCCAAAATATTGTCTTTAATAAACCAAGTTCATCTTCTTTTAAATAACTTTTAGCTGAATTGTCACCATTATCCGATTCATCTTCATTTTCATTAAGGTCATATAAATCATCTAACATAGATGCCTCTTTTGATATAACATTTATATTGGCTCCATAAGTCTTAAGCTCCCTGTTTACCTTATCACCCACACCGAGCATAGTGTTCAACATGGATGATGCAAGACTCGTACCCAAGGCTATAGTTATACCGATTACAAACATCTTCTTCTTTTGACGAAATATAGATCCTTTTATCATTCTAAAAAACATATATTCTTCACCTACTTAAATACGCTGCTTTGAGCGTCAAGATCCTTAATATCTATTTTTATTTTTTCATCATGCACTATGTATGGAATAGGAATGGGATTGCAGCCTCCCTTAAAGCCTATAGTTCCCCTATTCATTACAACATCGCAGAGCTTACAAACTACATCGTTACCTCTTTCAAAATATCCCGACGGTCCGCATATTTCACAAGCATCAAGTACCACTCCATATGCTCCTGCAGATTTCTTTATCAAAAAAAATCTTATATCCACGCCATCTGCAGCTTTATATGAATATCTGTGCAAGTGTCCGTCCTCAAGATCCGATAAGGGTACAATTATATGCTCGCCCTCCAAAATATAGTTTTCTGGCGCAGATAATTTAACATCTCTGTTTGCAAAGCTTTTCACGGCACTTAATGATAATATGTTTATTGTAATCATTGCCATAAAAAAAACCGACAGCTGACGTTTACGCATCATAAGGTACTTAATTTTCCTAAGCTGCGCCCTGTTTTCATAAGCCTCGTTTATTTTTATATTTTTACTGAATAGTAAAATAGGCAGAAATGCAAAAAATGCCATTACAACAAAGTTTATAATCAAAGTGTTATTAGCAACCCACGCAATCATAGAAAATAACACATCGCTTTTCGGAAGTAATTTCATCGAATACAGTCTTTGAATTACAACAAACACCTGAGATATTCCAAATATTGCGAGCCCTGTAAAAACAACCCTTTCAAGCTCTTTTGCGGATAATTTTGAGGCTGTATTATAGATTCCGACTACGGATAAAATCATAGCAAGTATTCCCAAGAAATAACCTATAATTCTAAATAACACCATTGTACTAAGTGCGGTCTCTCCATAATAAACGAACTTATTCAACTGAACAAGGATAGGCGGCAGATAGTAGCCGAATGAGGATGCCGTATAAATTATAACAAAAACCATAAATACATTCTCAAAAATCTCCGATTTTTTGCTACTCGTCTTATCTCTAATAGGGATCATAATCAATATTCCTATTAATGCCGCCACTATCGGCAACATACTGTAATAAGACAAATTTGTTCTATTGACAAAATTAGGAATTTCTCTTACAGCTGTGGATATAACAGCTGTCAAAAGTCCCAATACCGCTGCAACTATGACTGCTATTCTTTTTTTATTTTCTTCTCTTGTTCTGAAATAGGCAAATAAAATCGAATTTACCATAGTAAATACTATACCTGATTCCATTACCTTAACAAATATTTTTAAAATAATATCACCCCTGAATAAATTATGCAACAAGGATTGACCGAATTTGGCCAATCCTTATGTAGATAGAGTTAAAATATAACTATTATGTTTTAAAAATTACCACTGTGGTCCTGCCCACTCGAAGTCAGGCCATTCTACTACTATAGGCTCTGTCCAAAATCTTCCGGTTACACCTGTTTCCTTATCTACATGCAACAGATAATCGTTTCCGGGTGCGGAAATTTCAAACTTAACGCTGTACTTTCCAAGACCCTCTTCAAACTTCATATTAGCGCCATAGTGTGGACCGTCACTTGCGTTCATAGGCATAAATGCTATCTCCTGAACCTTATCTGATCCCTGCTTCTGAATATATGCCTTAACCTTCAACCAAGGAACGAAATCGCCCTTACCATAACCAAGCTCGGCACCCATCTCAGTCGCTGATATATCAGCTTCAATATGGCAATCAGCCTCTTCCTTTGACAGAGAATTGCCTGCCGGCTCCATATCTACAGGTTGGAAATAAACACCTGCTACTTTAAGCGGTCCAACCTCCTGATCGTCACCAATTGGAACCTCTGTAAATCCGCCTGCCTCACCCGGTGCTGCCACCTCTGTTGCCGGCTCATCAGCCTTAGCCTCTTCTCCTGCAGCATTTGATGCATCTGCAGCAGGAGCTTCCGTTTTCATATCAGCCGCAGGCTCTGATGCTTTCTTACCACAACCTATCATAGCCACCGAAAGACCCATTGCAGCTGCCACAATAACAGCTAATCTAAACTTTTTTGCAAACATTAATCATATCCTCCTATTCTTTGTCTGCTGTCACATCTTGCAACATTTTCTTGTTTTTATTCATTTGTAAAATGAATGTTATAACGATTAAAACCACCAGTAAAATTTGTGGTATTATCGTTTCTAAACGGTCATAAATACCGAGTAGATCAATGGTAAATCCGTTCATTGCCGTAATTATCGTTCTGTCAATCACGTCAGCCTCCTGCAATTCGTAAACTCCCTTACCTATAAAGGATACACACATTACGAACATCAAAATCGAAGTTGTTATAAAGAACGGCTTAAGCGGAAGTCTCACTCCAAGCTTAACAATTAATAAATAAACCACAGCCAAAATCACTATAGAAACGGCAAGTGCAGTCCACATATAGATAGGATTTTCCGCAACCACGGTTCTCAAACCTTGGAAGAATAATATAAGCTCAGCTCCCTCTCTCGCTACTGCTATAAACGCACTGAATATAAGCGCCGCCACATTTCCTTTGCTCAAAGAATCATTCACCTGACTCTTTATATATTTGCTCCAAACTTCCGATTCAGCCTTTGACAACATCCAGTTCGACACATAAAACAGGACTATTACTGCAATAAACATTGTTATTCCCTCGAAGACCTCTTGTCCGAAACCGCTTGTTCCGTCTCCGAGTGCGGCTGCCACCATATTAAACACAATAGCCAATATTATAGAAAATATCACACCGAGCCCGGCTCCGAAGTAAACACTCTTAATATACTTTCGAGCATTTGTTTTCACCAAATATGCAACAATTGCGGAAATTACCAGTATAGCTTCAAGTCCCTCTCTTAATGTAAGAACCAGCACCGATATGAAAACGCCTATGCCGCTTGATTTACTGCCTTCCGAAACGCCTGCTTCAGTATTCGTGTCTTTTTTAGCACCCGACATTTCATCCAAGGTATTTGCATCCTCTTTAAGATATGTGATAAGAGTTTCCACTTCTTTTTCCATATCTTTTACATCTACCTTATTTTTAGCGGATTTCTTTGCCAAATAGAATTGATTTTCTACTAAAGAACCACGCTTACCTGAGATGGTAGACATTGTTACAGCCTCAAAGCCTATCTTCTCATAATACTTAAAATACGCATCATTTACACTGTCATATGTAGCTCTCCAGTTTTTTTCCTTGTCAGCCCTATATTTATCAAGCCCCTCTCTTAGTACCGTCTCCATATCATCGGCTACTTCACTCCAATTACTGTAGCCGGTGGAATTCTTGCTTTTTTTAGCTTTGTCATCTTTTTTAACACCGGACATTTCATCAAGCGTATCGGCATCTTCGTGCAGATAGGTAATAAAAGTTTCTACTTCCTTTTTCATTTCCTCAAAGTCTACTTTTTTCTTTGCCGCTTTTTTAGCCAAATAGAACTGATTTTCCACTAAAGAACCACGTTTGCCTGAAATTGTAGACATTGTTACAGCCTCAAAGCCTATCTTCTCATAATACTTAAAATATGCATCATTTATACTGTCATAGGCAACTCTCCAGTTCTTTTCTCTGTCATCTTCATAAGCCTTTAAGCCCTCTCTTAGTACAACCTCCATAGCATCGGCAACCTCTCCCCAATTGCTATAATTAGTCTTTTCCGCGAAAGCATCGGTGACAGTACTGAATAAAAAAACCGCCGCAAGTAACAACGAGATAATCCCTTTTTTATAAATCTTCATCATTTTAACCTTTCTAAAATACTACCGTCCTGCATTTCATACAAAACGTTTCCATATTTCAATATATCCGTTTCATGCGTGATAATCACCATTGATATACCGCTATTGTTAAGCTTCTTTAATGTTTCCATTAAATCGGCGGTTGTCTGCATATCCAAATCCGCCGTAGGTTCATCGGCAATTAAAATCTTTGCATTATTCATTAGAGCTCTTGCTATCATGACTCTTTTCAGTTCTCCGCCTGATAATCTGTTACAATACTCATCTTTTAGATGCATTATTCCAAGAAGATCAAGCAGCATAGCAGCCCTTTCTATTCCAAGCCCGTCTCTTTTTTCAAAAAAATGTGGAAGTCTTACGTTATCAAGGACT
>JBGZAX010000013.1:0-3379 GCA_041844335.1 Lachnospiraceae bacterium | reverse complement strand
GTATAGGATATTGTTTGAAAAATGAAAAGGCTTAAGGATTTTTTTATCGTAAAGCTTAAAGAAATAATCATAGTTGCCGTTATTTTGGGATTGTTCAGATCGGTATTTTTTTTAGGAAGCTTGGATATACAGTATTTTTATATGGTTATGGATATTGTTATATTTTTAATGCTTATATATTTGATAACAGCCTTTTTGTTTTTCAGAAAACAGGAGAGCGTGAAATCGGACAATAAAAGACTGAGGATGGAAAATCAGGTTCTGAGACAAGAGATCATAAGTCAGGAAAAAGGCTTGTGGGAATATTTTATACTATGGATACACCAGATAAAGACACCATTAGCGGCGGCAGCTATGATATTGGAAAACGATGACATTAAAGATAAAGAAAAAAGGTTGAAGACACAGCTGATATATATAGAACAGTATGTGCGAATGCCTATGAGTTATCTTAAAATAATAAAAACAAATGCCGATATGGACATAGCCGATGTCAAGATAGATACGGTAATTAGGGGACTTTTAAAGCGATATTCTCATATTTTTATAGTAAATCACATAACACTTTTTTATGAACCTGTTATGGAAAGCGTAATAACGGATGCTAAATGGCTTGAGATTTTAATTGAACAGCTGTTGTCCAATGCCTTAAAGTATACGGAAAATGGCAGAATAGAAATATCGTTTGACAGAGAAAGAACAGCTCTCAATATAACTGATACCGGTATAGGAATAAGATCGGAGGACTTACCTAAGATATTTGACAGAGGGTATTCAGGATTTAACGGAAGATTGAACGAAAAGTCAAGCGGTCTGGGACTATATCTTGCAAAAGAGGTCGCAAAAAGATTGCATATAAAAATAGAGGTAAGCTCGGAGTTCAGTAAGGGCAGTACATTTACTCTAATCTTTCAAAAATGAAAGCTTTGTGCTGAAAATGTAAGCTTGAATAAATGCACAAGAGCTGCTTTTGTGCTAAAATTCTCTCATAAAAATGTTAGGAGGGATTATGGAGGCATTAAGGCTTGAAAACATCAAAAAGGTATATAAGACAAGACAGATATCTACTGAGGCGTTAAAGAACATAAATCTGTCTGTAAATGATGGAGAATTTATAGCAATAATGGGAGAGAGCGGCTCCGGAAAGACCACTCTTTTAAACATTATCGCCACTCTTGACAGGCCAAGTGAAGGCAATGTGATATTGGGTGATAAAAATATAGGTTTGTTAAGGGATAACGAGATAGCGGATTTTAGAAGAGAAAAGCTTGGCTTCGTGTTTCAGGATTTTAATTTACTTGATCAGTTTTCCAACAGGGACAATATTTATTTGCCGCTTGTTTTATCAAATAAGCGACACGAATATATGGAAGAAAAGCTTAATCGAATAAAGGATATTTTGGGTATAGATGATATTTTGGAAAAGTATCCTTATGAAATATCGGGAGGGCAGAGACAACGTGTGGCTATAGCAAGGGCTATTATCACGGAGCCTAAGCTGCTGCTTGCGGATGAGCCTACCGGAGCATTGGATTCCGGTTCATCTGAAACGATACTTGGGCTTTTTAATAAAATAAACCTGACCGGTCAGACTATTTTAATGGTAACACATTCTATAAGAGCAGCGGCATTTGCAAAAAGGGTGCTGTTTATTAAGGACGGTGTGGTTTATCACGAGCTTTACAGGGGAGAAAATGAGAGTATTAAGGAGCTTATGGAAAGGATTACGGTATCTTTAACATTGGTGGAAAAGAGGGCTGTTTTATGAATATAAAAATGGCGACGGGCTTTGCTTTAAGAAATATAAAGGCTAATAAACATCTCAATCTGCCGTTTATTATATCCACCGGTGTTATGCTTGCTCTTTTTAATATTATGGCGTCATTACAAAGTAATCATTATGTTTTGACAAGACACAGGCAGTTGACATTTATTATTCAATTCGGAATAGTTATTTCGTTTATATTCAGCTTTGTATTTGTATTGTATGCCAACGGCTTTTTAATGAAAAAAAGAAATAAGGAGCTTGCACTTTATACTGTCTTGGGTCTTCATAAAAGGCATATTGGTAGAATAATTTTGGTGGAGCATATTTTTAATTATTTGTCGATCACGTTTATCACTATTTCAGGCGGATATATTTTCGGCAAGCTTGCTTTTGTCGGACTTAATCGTATGCTAAAGGATATCTCCGGCAGGGTAACGGACTATCCTTTTTCATTTATAGCTATGAAAATTACACTTATATATATATTGTTTTTGTTCCTATTTGTGTATGCATTAAATATTATTACAATCAGCAAGGCTACTACTACAGAATTGTTGGGAATGGAGCATAGTGCGGAGTCCGAGCCCAAGAACAGATATGTTTTGTTGATTACGGGTCTTGGCTTATTGCTGGCTGGCTATACACTTGCATTAAAAATAGAGGGCACATTGGAGAGTCTGATTTACTTTTTTTTAGCTGCTATCTTGGTGGCATTGGCAAGTTATTTCCTATTTATAAGTCTTTCGATTTTTATACTTAAGATGCAAAAGAAAAACAAGTCATATTTTTACAAGGCACACAATTTTTTGTCGGTATCCGGTATGCTTTATAGAATGAAAAGCGGGTCTATGGGGCTTGCAAGCCTTTGCATATTATCTACAGGCGTTATTATTACAGTGGCGGTTACACTTTGTATTTATGGAAACATAGAAACTATGGTAAAGCAGAGAACGGATAACAGATATTTCAATGTAACAGGCACGGTTGTAGAGAAAAATATTGAGCAGATGGATAAGAAAGAGGCACATATGTTGACATTAGTCAAAAAGTCTGCCAAGGATGAGAATAATATAAAGAATTATCTCAGACAGGAAAGAATGATTGCATTTGCGACAAAGGATAATGAAAACAGATTGACGTCCGTGATTTGGGAAGATACTAAAAAAAGCAAATCTTTATACCTGGCTTTCACTACAATTGAAACCTACAACGCACGGCACGGTACGGAATTCAGTTTAGCTGACGGTGAGATACTGTTATCATCCAATTCCGACAAGTATTTGCCTAATGGCAATATAATGCTGGGAGATACGGTATATAAGACCACAATAGTGAAGAATAATAATTTAGGAGCGGTCGGAATAGGAGCCTATGAAATAGTATTGCCGGATCGTGAAAGTCTGTTTAAGATGAGCAGGATATATAAGTGGTATGATTTGGTTAACAAGAAGTATGAGGATTCTAATATTGAGATGAAGCTTGCCTTTGATATAGAAAATATCGGAAAAGAGGAATTTTCGGCTGCAATGAGAGAGGAAATTAAAGCAGAAAGTAAGACGGGAGATGAGATTTCTTTTATTTCTTCGGAAGAATTTCGCAAAGATTATTATG
>JBGZAX010000012.1:0-8278 GCA_041844335.1 Lachnospiraceae bacterium | reverse complement strand
GCAAAAAAACCATTCAAAAGATTGTTAAAGAATATTACAAAGTATATTTATTGTGAGTTTAGCATAAAAATCAACGATATTTTTATTAATTATTCACTAAAACTGCCATATGGCAATTTTTAAAAAAAAGTGATATAATACAAATGCTTAATGAGCTTGAGCATGAGCTATCCCTAAAACACTTTGTAAATATTAAAAAATCAAGGAGGGTGAAATGAACAATTTTTTTGAAAAGGTTTTTAAGCTGAGCGAACACAAGGTAACTGCAAAAGGAGAAATGCTGGCAGGCTTTACCACATTTATGACAATGGCTTACATTCTTGCAGTCAACCCTACAATGCTTAGTGCTACCGGAATGGACAGAGGAGCCTTATTTACCGCCACCGCTGTGGCGTCGGCGATCGGTACACTCTTAATGGCATTCACTGCAAATCTTCCGTTCGCATTAGCGCCTGGAATGGGACTCAATGCCTATTTTACCTTTAGTGTGGTATTAGGACAGGGTTATTCCTGGCAGACAGCTTTAACCGCAGTATTTATTGAGGGTTTGATCTTTATAATACTTTCATTAACAAATGTAAGAGAGGCGATATTTAATGCAATTCCCACATCATTAAAAGCCGCCGTATCGGTGGGTATAGGTTTATTCATTGCACTTATAGGTCTTAAGGGTGCAAACATCGTAGTTCCGAATGCATCTACATTGGTCAGTATGATACCTTGGTCCGATAAAGAAAACTATCCTTTTTCTACCTACGGAATCACAGCCGTTCTTGCAGTATTTGGAATAATTTTCACAGGAATTATCCTTGCCAAAAAGATTAAAGGTGGTATCCTGCTTGGAATATTGTTTACATATTTTCTGGGTATAATCTGTGAGCTTACGGGAATTTATAAGGTAGACGTAGAAAACCAATTTTATTCATTAATTCCTGATTTTTCAAACGGCCTTGCAATACCCGACCTTGAACCGATATTCTTTAAATTTGACTTTTCAAAGATGGGAACTCTTGCTTTTTGGGGCATCCTTATATCATTTTTATTTGTGGACTTATTTGACACTATAGGAACACTTATAGGTGTGTCTACAAAAGCAAATATGCTTGATCAAGAAGGTAAGCTTAAAGAAATAAGACCGGCACTGTTATCAGATGCTATAGGCACATCAATAGGTGCAGTATTAGGTACATCTACCGTTACCACTTTCGTAGAAAGTGCGGCAGGCGTGGCGGAGGGTGGAAGAACAGGGCTTACAGCTCTGTCCACAGCGATTTTATTTTTACTGTCTCTAATATTTTCACCGATATTCTTAGCTATCCCCGGATTTGCTACAGCTCCTGCACTCATAATAGTAGGCTTTTACATGCTTACATCTGTGTGTAAGATTGACTTTGATGATTTTACTGAAGGAATTCCGGCTTTTATATGTATCATCGCAATGCCGTTTTTCTACAGCATAGCAGAAGGTATTTCCACAGGAATCATTACATACACATTTTTGAAGCTGTTTACGGGAAAAGGAAAAGATGTATCACCTTTAATGTACATTTTGACCATACTGTTTATACTAAGATATATCATTCACTAGTCAAATCATAATAAAAAGAGACTGTCGCACTAAATAATGCGACAGCCACTTTTTTATACTACTATCTTATATATATAATTTTATCCTGATCAATTTTTACCATAAACCTTTTCCCAAATAGCAGCTGTCTTGGAATCAATTTTCCTAATCTTGGATTGCGCTGTCTCCAACTGAGCCTTTAAATCAGCAGTCTCTTCTTCTGCCTTAGCATAATAGACATCCACCTTTTTATAGAGATCATCAATCTTCCTCTGATCCCTAATCAACAGCTCCTTTTCAGACGTTGTCAAGATGTCAGAAAGTTGAATAAACTTAATGTCATCTTTTCCTGCAGATTCCTGTTCCTTATTTCCGTTCATATCCAACTTTTCCCACAGATCTTTGCGTACTTTTTTGATTTCGAAAATCTGATCGTGTATCGGACCAGCTTTCTTTACAATTGCAGCTGTCTTTTTATCAATTTGTTTATTCAGCTTGTTTATTTGCTTGTAATACGGCGCCTTATCTTCCTCCGCTTTCACCAGAAGAGCCTTTTCCTTTTTAGTCAGCATATCCAGCGATTTGACAAAATCCTCCATAGACTCATCAGTCGGTTGAGCAATGGTTTCAACCTTCTGTTGTTCGGCATTGATCGGGTTTACATGGAAACCATAGCTGTCAGAGCGTTCAGCAGCAAAAGCTGAAAGGGATGAGCCCACAATAACCACAGTCGCCAGCAATCCACATGTAAAAACATTTCTTGCCTTTGATAAATAATTTAAGTTTTTCATTTTGATAATCTCCTTTTATTTAATTATAATATGTTTTTTAGCTTACCACAACACAATGTTGCTTCCCTAGCTTGATTATGATTATACATATCAGACCTTTAAAAATCTCCGAAAAAATGAATGAAAACTGCGGCAGATTTGTAGTAAGCTGAAATGCTGAGAAAAACCATCTTGATACGCCGATAACATAGGGATCTGCCAACCTTGCTAAGATACAAGGTAATTATCGCCTCCAAGCTTGCTTCTCAAACATATTATAGTACCCGCACTTAAAACAAAAGGATATAAAATTCATTTTTAATTATAACTCAACTGTTTTTGCAAACCCGACAATCTCCGAGGCATTTTGATATCTGTCAATAACTCCGCCATTTATATTAATTAAAGTAGGTGCCTGCATTACCTCGAATTTTTTGCACAGTTCCGCATTTTTTTCAGCATAGACAAGCTCATAATCAATTCCCTTAAGGGCTGATTTTGCAATACTGCAATTCGGACAAGATTCCGTTACAAAAAGATATACTTTATCTTTTTCATTTATATGCTCTTTTCTCATTTCGCTGATTGTTTCACTGTTTTCCTTAGCAAAAACACCGTCAAGAATCTTGTACGCCGTCCTGTCCTTATATTCTTGCGCTTTTCCATCATTCCAGTTCTGAACAGGTCTGTAATAGCCTGTAATTCTGCTGTAAACCTCTGTAGGCTCACCGCAAATCGGACAAACAGGTTCTTCTCCTTTAAGATAACCATGCTCCTTACACACACTGTATGTAGGTGATAAGGTATAATAAGGTAATTTATAGTTGCCGGCAATTGTCTTAACAAGCTTTGCGGCAGCTCTCCAGCTCGGAAGCTTTTCTCCTATAAAGGCATGAAATACCGTGCCTGAGGTATAAAGCGTCTGCAACTCGTCTTGAATTTCAATGGCATCAAATATATCGGTAGTATAGCCTACAGGCAGATGAGAGCTGTTGGTATAATAAGGCGTCTTTTCGTCATCCGAAGCCGCTGTAATTATATCATTAAACTTAGACACATCGTGTTTGGCGAAACGATAAGCTGTAGATTCGGCAGGAGTGGCCTCTAAATTATAAAGATCGCCATACTTCTCCTGATAATCAGACAGACGCTCCCTCATATGAGTTAAAACTCTTTTGGTAAATTCCTGAGTAGCTCTGTTTGTCATGTCCGCTCTAAGCCATTTTGCATTAAGTCCCGCCTCATTCATTCCAACAAGACCGATGGTGGAAAAATGATTATCAAAGTCACCCAAATAACGCTTAGTATATGGATAAAGTCCCTCCTCAAGCAGCTTTGTGATAATATCTCTTTTTATCTTTAACGACCTTGCAGAAATATCCATCATTCTATCCAGTCTTTTCATAAAATCTTCTTCATTTTCTGATAAATAAGCCATACGTGGCATATTTATAGTGACTACTCCCACAGATCCGGTACTCTCTCCCGCTCCAAAAAATCCGCCGCTCTTTTTTCTTAATTCCCTAAGATCCAACCTGAGCCTGCAACACATAGATCTGACATCACTTGGTTCCATATCACTGTTTATATAGTTTGAAAAATAAGGAGTTCCATATTTGGAGGTCATTTCAAATAAAAGCCTGTTGTTTTCAGTATCGGACCAATCAAAATCCTTAGTTATTGAATAAGTGGGAATGGGATATTGAAAACCTCTGCCGTTAGCATCACCCTCTATCATAATCTCAATAAAAGCCTTATTTACCATAGCCATTTCATTTTCACAATCGCCATAGGTAAAGTCCATATCGCGCCCGCCGACAATAGCATTAACATTTCTGAGATCATTAGGCACTGTCCAATCAAGTGTAATATTTGAAAATGGAGATTGTGTTCCCCACCTGCTAGGCGTGTTCACCCCGTATACAAAAGATTCTATACATTTTTTTACTCCGTCATAATCAAGTCCATCCGCCTTTACAAAAGGTGCCAAATAGGTATCAAATGATGAAAAAGCCTGAGCTCCCGCCCACTCATTTTGCATAATACCTAAAAAATTCACCATTTGATTACACAGCACCGATAAGTGCTTTGCCGGAGATGAGGTGATCTTGCCCGTGATACCTCCCAAGCCCTCTTTAATAAGCTGTTTTAACGACCAACCGGCACAATAACCTGTAAGCATGGATAAATCATGTATATGTATATCCGCATTTCTATGTGCGTTTCCGATTTCTTCATCATAAATTTCCGACAGCCAGTAATTAGCGGTAATAGCTCCTGAATTGCTTAAAATAAGACCTCCTACCGAATAGGTAACTGTAGAATTTTCCTTTACTCTCCAATCCTCCACCTTAACGTAACTGTCCACTATTTCCTTATAGTCAATAATAGTGGACTTCATGTTACGAATTTTCTCTCTTTGCTTACGGTAGAGAATATATGCCTTGGCGGTCTTATGGTATCCCGCATCTTCAAGCACCTTTTCAACGCTGTCTTGAATGTCCTCTACATCTATGATATCACCCTTAATTTGAGATTGAAAATCCGATGTCACCCTCAAATTAAGCAACGATAATATGTCGTCATTATATTTGACACCGGTTGCATCAAATGCTTTTTTGATGGCATTTTCTATTTTTGATATCTCAAATTTTGCTAAATTATTATCTCTTTTTCTAACCTGAAGCAAATCTTTATCCCTCCATATATAGCATATCTATTATATTAAACAACAATATATTGCTGTTTGATGACCGTGTATAGTCTATCATTTATACCGCTAAATGTCAATAGAATAAAAATTGACCCTATATATTATATATAATATTATATTTAAATTTTATCATTATTTTCACTTTTTTTTGACTTGGATGCGAGCTTTACCTTTGTACTTCTGTTATTTTTCAGCTTAGTATTTTTAGAATTCTTAGCTCTATCTTTTTTTCCGTCGGTTTTACCGTCCGTATCAGACTTCTTATCCTCAGATGAGGATTTTTTGACCTTTTTTTTCTTTTTCTCTTTTTTTTCTGCCTCTGCATCAAGTCTGTCATTTTTCTCTCTGTTTGACAACTGATTCATTATTTGCTGTTCACTTATAAAGCCGGAGGATCCGGAACCGTCACTATTTTCCCTGACAGTTTTAACGGATGTCGCGGATCCTATATTAACCGGTAAAACATCGGTCATTACTCTCACATCTCCGGCTACAACAAGTGGAGCCGAACTGATTTCTTCCAATTCATTATTTTCAGTATTTTCATAATAATCATATGGATAATCACTCTGCGGTTCGTAAAACTGCTTAACATTTTCAATATCCTTATCTATGTCGGAAGTTCCGAATATAAGCCTGATTCTTCTTAAAAAATAAGCTATTCTTAAACCTAAAGCATTAGATGCAAGTCTTGGATATAACCTTTGCATATATTCTTTATCAGGATACAAAAACTTCCTATAATTTTCTTTTTCTATTCTTTCCTGCTCTTCTAAAATCAGCTTATTTAACTCCTTAACTAAAGGAAATAAATCGCAGCTCTCTCTAAATCCTATATCTCCTCTTGATAAAATATAGTTTTCCATTGTATCATAAACATCAATATCCTCACTGTTTTGCGGAACGGTACCATCAAACCAGATAAAAGAAAGCTCAAGAAAACGTCTGCCCATTTCTCCAATATGAAGTCTGTCCAATTCAAGAGTTATATAATCCCAGTCAAAGTCCTCTCTATGGATCTTGTGAAATACCCAAAGATCAAGGAGCTGTCTTATTCTGACATTTTTAAGAGCATAATTGTTAGCAATCATACTTATCATAAATATATAATAATTGTTAATATCAAAGCCTCTGATATTCTTATAATTTTCGATAAGACCAAGATTCGAAAATGTATCATTATAGTATCTTTTCATCCCATGATCATAAAAAGGATTTCCAAAAAACACTCTAATCTCACATTTCGGGTTTCTGCTATAGACAATGCAATCTCCCGATTTTATCGGAGATGGTGTAAAATCAAGCTCTTTCATCAACTCATCTACCTTAGTTTTTTCGGCATCCAAAACATAAACCTCCAAAGAATCTGCAAGACCCATTTCTTTAAATGGATAAAGCTCATTAAAATCAGCCCCTCTAAATACCACAAGCCCGATTCCCTCACTATCCATTTTCCAAAAAAGAGCGGATTGAACTCTTGATACTCTGTCATGACTTAAAAGGGCTTCATTGAAGGCAATATAAAACCCCTTTCTCACATCCTTAGACATATTTTCATCGCTACCTAAAATAGCATAGTATAAAATATTGGCTATCTTATGAAAGTTAGATAAGCGAAAAATAGTACCCCAATTTACTCTATTAAGAGATGACATCGGTTTTCTGTCATTCAAAATTGCGGCCATTGTTGAAAATAAATATTTTGACTCGTTATTTGTATAATCAATGCCCATATTCTCTCCTGATTTTAAGCTGAATAAAAGCTATAGGAGAGGTTAATCTCATATAGCTTTTATATTTAAGTGCTATTTTTTAAATAAAACCCTATTATCTGCTCATAAAAGGCGATCCGAACAGATTATTTATATTAAATCCATAAGAATTATGCATCTGAAGGAATGTCTGTACTCTATTCCATTCTCTGCTGCTATTTGAACGGTTCTTCATTCTATCCAAATTCTTACTAAGCAGATCATTTAAATCTTTGTTAACACTATTTGTTTTCTGCGTTCTGTTTACCCGATTAATATCTCTTAAATAGGTATTTGAAATGTCTTTTATCTTATCGGCTATCTTTCCTTTTCCGCCAAGAGCCTCTTTAATATCCGCCTTGTCCATAGCTCTATCAAGCGCATCCCTGTCTACACTAAATTTACCGCTTTTTTCATCATGTTTGATGCCTATATTCTCCAATTCCTTATGTATGTGCTTAAATTTATTATCGGCTGCAGCTACCGGTTTTTTCCTGTCACTTTCCATAAGCTTGGTGTTGACATCATTTAACTTTTCCACCAAATCATTAACACCCTGTCTGACCTTTTCTTTATTCAGGCCGTCAAATTTTACATTTGCCTCACCCTTTTCCTTAAGCTTTAATTTCACACCCTCATAGAAAAGTTCAATGTCATTTTTATCAGATGTTATCTTTTTTGAATAGCCGCTGTCATACTTCACCTCAAATGAGGCATCCTCGGCCTTTTGCAGCTCTTGATTGGACACCGTCAAGCCTTTTTCATCGGATATTGAAAATACGTTTTTCTTTCCGGTACTCTCAGATGTAAGCTTAAATGTGGCACTTTTTCCGTCAGCGGAATTTTCAACCACAGCCTTAATTCCGATTTTTGAATTATTAACCTCATCAGCCAGCTTGTTCAATGAAGCAAGCTTACTCATAGCTTTGTTTGTAACAGGATCAATGGCAGCCACATTAAAGCTGAAACTCTTATCACCTTTTTTTATAGTAAAACCGCTGTTTTCAGATACTTTATCCGCAACGTTGCTGACGGTTGCAAAGACATTGCTTTGTGCGGTAGCAATATTATCAACCTTTAAATCGAATCCTCTGTTTCCGCTCACTCTCTTATTTGGGGTAATATCAGCCACGGATGAATTACTGTTTATAATTCCGACATCCTTAAATACGGAGTTTTTGCCGTTTGCTCTAAGCGAATCCGCACTGTGTAATAAGCCTACAACGCTCTGAGTATGCTCCGCTAATTCTTTTGCACTTGAATTAGATAGCCTATAATCAGAGTATTTTACCTGATTTTGATTTAAAGTCTTTACTCTGTTATTTATCTGATTAAGGTGCTTTTGAAGCTTATCGCTAGTGGGCATGCCTGAAAAATCCATATCTGACACCATCTGCTTTGCCATAGCTCTTGCGGTATGATTTCTGCCCTGTACACCGATATTCATATAAGGATTGTTATTAAGTAAATAATTTTG
>JBGZAX010000011.1:0-19831 GCA_041844335.1 Lachnospiraceae bacterium | reverse complement strand
TAATAATTTATGCAATTAATGTAAAGGGATAAATAATGTATGATAAATTAACAAGAAATGATATTAAAAATATGGAGGCTGAGATCGAACATAGAACCCTGGTTCAAAGAAAGGAACTTATTGAGGCTGTAAAGGAGGCAAGAGCACATGGCGATCTGAGCGAGAATTTTGAATATTATGGCGACAAAAGAGAGAAAAATCAAAATGAGAGCAGAATAGCCTATCTTAAAAGAATGATAAACACAGCTGATATTATTGATGACAGCTCAAAGGATGACGAAGTCGGCATAAATAATACAGTTGAGCTGTTTTTTGAAGAGCAGAACATGGTCAGAAATCTTACGATAGTCACTAATGTGAGAGGAAATTCTCTTGAAGATAAAATAAGCTTGGAATCTCCTATAGGCAAAGCTTTAATAGGCAAAAAACAGGGTGACAGGGTGAAGGTTTCGGTAAATGACAATTTTTCATATTATGTGGTGATAAATAAGATAATTAAGGATTTACCTGATGATGTTGATAAAATAAACAGCTTTTAAAATAATCAAAAAGGATATTATAATGGACATTATTGCAAAAATTACAGAAAGACTTAGTGTTAAAAGGTCACAGGTTGAGGCTGCTGTTTCCCTTATTGACGAGGGAAATACCATTCCTTTTATAGCCAGATACCGAAAAGAGGCTACAGGTTCTCTTGACGACGAGCAGCTGAGAGAACTTGATGAGCAGCTGAAGTATTTAAGAGGCTTGGAAGAGCGAAAGGCGACTGTTTTAGTTAGTATAGAAGAACAGGGCAAGCTTACCGATGAATTGAGGTTGCAAATAGAACAATGCGAGGTTTTGGTGGAGCTTGAGGATCTGTACAGACCCTATAAACCTAAGAAAAAGACCAGAGCATCCGTTGCAAGGGATAGGGGTCTGGAGCCGCTGGCAAAAATTATCTTGGAGCAAAAGGAAACTGAGATCGAAAAAATAGCTGAAGAATATATTACGGAAGAGGTCGAAACCATATCTGATGCAATAGCAGGTGCTAAAGATATTATAGCTGAGGATATAGCTGATGAGGCTAAGTACAGGAGCTATATAAGAGAGGTGGGGATGCTTGAGGGAGTCATTAATTCTGTTGCCAAAGACGAAAAAGTTTCTTCTGTTTATGAGATGTATTATGATTTTGAAGAAAAACTTGAAAAGCTTGTCAGTCATAATATTTTAGCATTAAATCGAGGTGAAAAAGAAGGGATTCTAACTATAAAGGCAAAACTTCCCGTAGAAAAATTTTATGGATATATAGCTCATAACATAATCACAGAAGACAATGACTTTACTAAAGCCTTATTGGAAGCTACTATAAAGGACAGCTATGACAGACTGATAGAGCCGTCCATTATAAGAGAATTAAGATCCAAGCTTACAGAAAAGGCGGAAGAATCCGCCATTAAGGTTTTTTCAAAGAATTTAGAGCAGCTGCTTATGCAACCCCCTATTACGGGGAAGGTGGTATTGGGCTGGGATCCTGCCTTTAGAACCGGCTGTAAGCTTGCGGTGGTGGATGCTACGGGAAAGGTTCTGGACACAACCGTTATTTATCCCACAATGCCGCAAAACAAGGTAAAAGAGGCAAAGGAAATACTTAAAAAACTCATAGATAAGTATGATGTGTCATTGATTTCTTTAGGAAACGGAACCGCATCAAGAGAGTCTGAGCAGATAATAGCAGAGCTTTTAAAGGAGATTAATAAGCCTATTCATTATGTGATAGTAAGTGAGGCGGGTGCATCCGTCTACTCTGCAAGTAAGCTTGCGGCTGAAGAGTTTCCGGAATTTGATGTAGGGCAGCGTAGTGCAGCATCTATTGCAAGGCGTTTGCAAGATCCTTTGGCGGAGCTTGTTAAGATAGATCCGAAATCTATAGGAGTCGGACAATATCAGCATGATTGTGATCAAAAAAAGCTCTCTACCGCTCTGGGAAATGTGGTGGAGGACAGTGTAAATAGGGTAGGAGTGGATTTGAATACTGCATCGGCTCCGTTGTTATCGTATATATCCGGAATTTCCGCTACTGTTGCCAAAAATATTGTGGAGTATAGAGAAAACAACGGTAAGTACAGAAACAGAAAAGAGCTTTTAAATGTGCCTAAGCTTGGGCCCAAGGCTTTTGAGCAAAGCGCCGGATTTATGAGAATTTTTGACGGAGATAATCCGCTTGATGCAACCGCGGTGCATCCTGAATCATATGATGCCGCATTAAAGCTTTTAGAAACTTTGAATGTAGACATAAATGATCTTAACACTCTTAGAAAAGAGGCTGAAAAAAAAGCAAAGACCGTTATTAAATCAAATGATGATAAAAAGAATAGAAGATCCGGTAAAAAAGAAATAAGGGTAAAGAATACCGGAACGAATATGGCTGCTGCATTAAAATCAGCCATGTCGACGGTTCCGTTGTCCAATGAATCAACAGTCGTATCAGAAAATATGGTAACTGAAAAAAACTCAAGTACATCATATTCAATGTTTAATATAGGAGATAAAGAAAAACTTTCAGAATCTCTGGGGATAGGAGTTCCCACATTGGAGGACATTTTAAAGGAACTTGAAAAACCGAGCAGAGATCCAAGAGAAAGCATGCCTCTTCCAATACTCAGATCCGATATAATGGATATGAAGGATCTAAAAGAAGGTATGATATTAAAGGGAACTGTAAGAAATATCGTGGATTTTGGTGCCTTTGTGGATATAGGAGTACATGAGGACGGCTTAATTCATATTTCTGCAATCACGGACAAATTTATTAAACACCCGCTTGAGGTTTTAAAACTTGGAGATATTGTGACGGTACAGGTAATAAGTATAGACATAGTTAAGAAAAGAATAGGATTAAGTATGAAAATTAAATGATAACTGAATTCGGTAAGCTATGAAATAATAAACTGAAATTGCACCAAGCTTATAAATGTTGATTTTATTATAAAATGGGAGGTATAATAAAATGACTATTGCAGTAACACATAGTAACGGAGATATTTTTCAACATTTCGGAAAGAGTGATCAGTTTAAGCTTTATGAGCTGACGGATGACAAGATTGTTTCATCTGAGATAGTTGATACCGACGGATCCGGACACGAAGCTTTATCGGGCTTTTTAAAAAACCTGGGGGTTGATATCTTGATTTGCGGTGGAATTGGACAATGTGCAAAGAATGCTATGAGCGAGGCGAAAATCAACGTGTATTGCGGAGTTTCAGGATCTTGCGATGCTGCGGTAAATGATTTACTTTCGGATAAATTGAATTATAATTTAGAGTCTACCTGCAGTCACCACGGTCACGAATGACATCACAGCTGTCAATCAAGTAAAAATTTTCGCCGGGATATATGAAAACTTATTAAATATTTATACTTGCAATTTAAATGTATTTTTGATATATTAATAGAGTTAAGTACATTGTACTTAAAATAATCACACCTAATATTGACCCTGTGCGGATTTTCCGATTGGTCGGGTTTTTGGTATTAGATGGAAGAACAACTAAAAAAGGAGAAAAATTATGAGCGTTATTTCAATGAAGCAATTGCTGGAGGCCGGTGTGCATTTTGGTCATCAGACAAGAAGATGGAATCCTAAAATGGCTCCATATATTTACACACAGAGAAACGGTATTCACATTATTGACTTGCAGAAATCGGTAGGTAAGGTTGATGAGGCTTACAAGGAAATCACAAGAATTGTGTCTGAAGGCGGTACGGTTTTATTTGTGGGAACAAAAAAACAGGCTCAGGATGCAATAAAGACTGAGGCTCAAAGATGCGGGATGTACTATGTAAATGAGAGATGGCTTGGAGGTATGCTCACAAATTTCAAGACCATTCAGAGCAGAATTAAGAGATTAAAGGACATTGAGAGAATGTCGGAGGACGGAACATTTGATGTTCTTCCTAAAAAAGAGGTAATTCAGATCAGAAAAGAATGGGCTAAGCTTGAGAAAAATTTAGGCGGCATAAAGGATATGAAAAGACTTCCGGATGCTATATTTATAATAGATCCAAAGAAAGAAAATATATGTATACAAGAGGCTCACAACCTTGGAATAGAACTTATCGGAGTTGTGGACACCAACTGTGATCCTGATGAACTGGATTTTGTAATACCCGGAAATGATGATGCAATAAGGGCTATAAAGCTGATCGTTTCTTCTATGGCAGATGCTGTAATAGAGGGAAATCAGGGAGTGCAGGAGCAGCTTGATTTAGAAGATGCAAACGGCGATAAGGTAGAAGATTAATTTATAGGCATTTAGGAAGGAGATACAAATGGGAGCAGCTGATGTAAAAAAGCTTAGAGAAATGACAGGCGCCGGTATGATGGACTGCAAGAAAGCACTTGATGCCACAAACGGCGATATGGATAAGGCGATAGAGTTTTTAAGAGAAAAGGGACTTGCAAGTGCACAGAAAAAGGCAGGAAGAATAGCGGCAGAGGGTATAGTATCGTCAATAATATCCGATGATAAGAAAAGCGGAGTGGTAGTAGAGGTAAACTCTGAAACCGACTTTGTGGCAAAGAATGAAAAATTTAAGAACTATGTTGATGATGTGGCAAAACAGGCACTCACTACAGGTACTTCAGATATAGATGAATTTTTAAATGAGAAATGGAATATTGATTCTTCTATGACGGTAAACGAAGCTTTATCGGCTCAAATCGCAGTAATTGGAGAAAATCTTAAAATTAGAAGATTTAAGAAACTTGAAGTGGCTAACGGCTTTGTTACAAGTTATATTCATATGGGAGGAAAAATCGGCGTACTGGTGGCTTGCGAAACGGATACGGTAAATGATGCGACGATAGAGATAGCCAAGAATGTGGCTATGCAGGCTGCTGCATTAAAGCCGTTATATCTTGACCGTTCAAAGGTTGATGCCGACTATATAGCAAAAGAGGAAGAAATCTTAACAGTTGCGGCAAAAAATGAAAAGCCTGATGCTAACGAGAAGATTATCACAGGTATGGTAAAGGGCAGAATTAACAAAGAATTACAGGAAATCTGCTTAATGGATCAGGTCTACGTAAAGGCTGAGGACGGAAAGCAGCCAGTTCAAAAATATATAGATGAGGCGGCTAAAAAAGCAGGTGTCGTATTTAAGGTGGTTGACTTCGTTCGTTATGAAACCGGTGAAGGTTTAGAGAAGAAGAGCGAAGATTTTGCAGCTGAGGTTGCAGCTCAAATGGGGAAATAGGACTTGACGTAAAGCCCTAAAATATTTGGAAGTTATTACGTACTTTTGATAAGTGATTTTTTTAATTTAATATTTATGAGTTTAAACCTTGGTATAAGAAAGGCTGTCTGCCATTTTATTATATCGAGGTTTTTATATACGATTTTATTTTTATTTACTTGAATTAAGTTTGACTTGTGTGTATAATGTGGTTGTATATATTTATCAGCGGTTTGATGTATTTGCACAAATAAACTTATTTTTCTTGAAAAGGAGTATTTTATGGCGAAGTATGTGTGTAATCCGTGTAAATTTGAGTATGATGAAGAGAGAGGAATTCCGGAAAAAGGCATAGCTCCGGGAACCAAATTCGATGAACTTCCTGAGGATTGGTGCTGTCCTAAGTGCGGTGCCACAAAATGGATGTTTTCAAAGGTAGAAGAGTGATTTAATAATGGAACAGTAAGTCGGACTGATTTACTGTTTCTTTAATATATATTTTAAGCTTTGCAAGGTTGGAGGAAGTCTTGAGTATTAGGATACATTTAAATGTGCGGGAATATCCGATACTCTTGAAAAATGTCTGTAGAAGAATTCTGTTCTTAGGCAAAAAATAATTTTAATGGAAAGCTTGAAAAACCTATAATATAGCGGTTACATAGGGCTATTATAAGGTGCATATTGTGTTGCAAGTTGGCACAAATAACAAAATGGGAGTATTATGATAGAATTTATTATTGGTGATATTGTAGAAAAATTAGATGAAAAAGTAATATTACGAACTAACAACATCGGATATAATATAATTATGCCAAAAAGCTCAATAGCTATGCTTGGCGAAAAATATGATGACGGAAAAAATGTGATGATACACACTCATTTGTATATCAGAGAAGACGCAATGGTGTTATATGGATTTTGTTCCGAGATAGAAAAGATTGTTTTCGGCTTGTTGCTTGGGGTAAATAAGGTAGGACCCAAGGCGGCAATATCCGTATTATCTGCTATGAGTGTGGAGGAGCTGATAAATAATGTTTTGAGGGAGGATGCAGCTAATATATCGAAAATGTCTCAAGGAGTGGGGTTAAAGACCGCTCAAAAAATAATACTTGATTTGAAAGACAAGTTGGCAAAATTGACCCTTGATACATCTATAGGCATAGGTGAACAGGATAAAGTGGATCCATTTGAAAATGAAATATCGGATAAAAACAGTGATGTAATTGATGCTCTATGCGTGCTCGGTTATCATGAAAGCTTAGCCAAAGGCGCTTTAAAGAAGGCTGTTTTATCCGGGGTAAATGATGATGATTTATTGAAAGAGGCATTAAAATATCTATAATTATTGGAGCATAAATGAAGAGAATAATAAATACCACAGTAGAGGTGGAGGAAGAAAAAATCGATGCCGGCATAAGACCCGTCGATTTTGACAATTACATAGGTCAGGATAAACTTAAGGATAATTTAAAGATCTATATAGAGGCGGCAAAAAAGAGGAATGAAAGCCTTGATCACGTGCTTTTGTACGGACCGCCGGGGCTTGGTAAGACTACGCTTGCCGGAATTATCGCAAATGAAATGGGAGTAAATATAAAGATAACATCGGGTCCGGCTATTTTAATTCCGGGAGATATGGCGGCTATATTATCGCAGTTAAAGTCGGGCGATATTCTGTTTGTAGATGAAATCCATAGGCTCAATCGACAGATAGAGGAGATATTATATCCTGCTATGGAGGATTTTGCTTTGGATATCATCATAGGCAAGGGGCAGCAGTCAAAGTCAATGAGGTTGGAGCTGCCGAAATTTACTTTAATAGGAGCTACCACAAGGGCAGGACTTTTAAGTGCTCCTTTAAGAGACAGATTCGGTGTTATCGGGCATATGGATTTTTATTCCAATGAAGAGCTGAGTACAATTATAAAACGTACAGCAAAGCTGCTTAACATAGAAATCACGGAAAACGGTGCTATGGAGATAGCAAGAAGATCAAGAGGAACGCCAAGGCTTGCCAATCGGCTTTTAAAAAGGGTAAGAGATTTCGGGGAGATCAGATTTTCGGGAAATATTGATGATATTGTGGCCGATTATGCGTTAAACTTAATAGAGATAGATAAAAATGGACTTGATAAAAATGACAGAAATATTATTATAACTATGATAGAGCTTTTTAATGGCGGACCTGTGGGAGTAGATGCATTGGCAGCATCGCTTGGAGATGATGTGGTCACGATTGAGGATGTATACGAGCCGTTTCTGCTTCAAAAGGGTTTTATAAAAAGAACACCCAGAGGAAGAGTGGTATCAAGGCTTGGATATCAGGCTGTGGGTGTGGAATATGACAAGAATAGGGAGATTGAAAATGGATAATAACGAAATTGAGGTATTTATCGCCGGAAAAAGCATAACACTGTCAGGGAGTGAAAGCCCCGAATATTTTCAAAGGCTGGCGGGTTATATAAATGAAAAGATTTCCAAAATTGACGGGAGCTCCGGTTTCAAATTCGGCAATTCCGATACAAGAAGATTGATGATGTATATTAATTTGGCTGATGATTTTTTTAAATCTAAAGAAAAAATAGAGAAGATAGAAGAGGAGCTTGAGCTTAAAAATAAAGAGATATATGAACTGAAGCACGATATAGTCGCACTTGAAATGAAAATAGAGGAATTGGAAAAAAAGAATGGTTTTTAATAATAATAAAATAGAGCTTCTGGCTCCCGGGGGGTCAATAAGTTCTATAAATGCCGCCGTAAATTCGGGAGCCGACGCTGTATATGTGGGCGGCAGCAGTTTCAGTGCAAGAGCAAGTGCCGATAATTTAAACGATGATGAGTTGATAGATATCACAAATTATCTGCATCTGAGGGGAAAGAGGTTGTACCTGGCTATAAATACTTTAATAAAGGACAGCGAAATGAAAGCTCTTTACAGCTATGCGACGAAAATGTACGAAAATGGCGTTGATGCTTTTATTGTGCAAGATTTTGGAGTTATGGATTTTTTTGATAAATACCTGCCGGAGGCTGAAATACACATCAGTACGCAAATGGCGGTATCAGGGGCTAAAGCTGTTGAAATGTTAAAATCTTATACAAATATAAAAAGAGTTATTTTACCAAGAGAATTGTCTCTCAAACAAATAAGCGACATTGCTGAAAACACCGATATTGATATAGAATGTTTTGCTCAAGGAGCGCTTTGTTATTCGTATTCAGGAGTATGTCTGATGAGCAGCCTTATATGCGAACGAAGCGGAAACAGAGGGCGTTGTGCTCAAAGCTGCAGACTTCCCTACACATATGACAAATCGAAGCCTGAATATCCTCTCAGTATGAAAGAGCTGTCAAGTCTTGATATTTTACCTCTTATCATATCGACAGGAATTTGTTCTCTAAAGCTTGAGGGCAGAATGAGAGGACATAATTATGTGGGAGCGATTACAGGACTATATAGAAAATATGTTGACAGAGCCTGTAAAATTTTGTCAGATGATGATAAAAAGAAGGATTCCATGAATTATTATTATTTAGATAAAGAGGATAAGGGGCTGTTAGACAGGATATTTAACAGATCGGGCTCTACAAGGTCTTATTTTATGCCGAATATTAAGTACAATATGATCAGTCTTAATAACAGCTCAGCTATTTTTAATGAGGAGCTTGCAAGTGATGTTTATAAGAAATACAAATTTCTTAAGCCGCTTAAAATAAATGCCCGGATAAGACTTTATGCCGGAAATTTACCAAGTCTTAAGCTCATGTGTAAGACAAACGGGCATAACGTGATGGTGAATGTAAGTGGAGAAGGTATGGTGGATCCTGCTAAAAGCAGTGGGCTTTCTTATGACAGTATTTATAAGCAGCTAAAAAAGAGTGATGATGAATATTTGGAGCTTGAAGGCTTAGATGTGGACACTTCCGGTGATGTCTTTATGCCCGTTTCTTTTTTGAATTCTTTAAGGCGCAAGGCCTATTTTTTATTAAAACAGGAAATAATTAAGGCGAACGGCTTTAATCATCAAAGAGCGATATCTGATTATGACAGCATTTTTGGCAATGCTGTATTAGAAAAAAGTGAAAATAATGTTTTAAATGATTTCAACATATCCGTTTATATTCAAAATTTGGACTTAGTGGAAGTTGTATTGGCAAGTCCGTTTGTAAAGAGACTTTATATTGAGGCTAATGAGTTAATTTTACTTACAAATGATGATATAAGCAAATTGTACAAAAAAATTCACGAAAAGGGCAGGGAGCTTTATTTAGCTACTCCGCATATACTTGAGGAGGGCTATGATTTTAGCAATTTAATAAGATTTGATAATATGACAGACGGCTATCTTGTAAGGAATTTGCAGGCTTTGGCAATATTTAACGGCTTAAACAAGCCGATAGTAAGCGATTATTTATTATACGGTTTTAATAAGGGATCCGTTAATTATTTGAAAAGACTTAAGGTTGACAGGCAGACTTTATCTATGGAGCTGAACTATGCTCAAATACTTAATCTTTTAAAAAATGAAGAGGTTGAAAACTTCGAGATGGTGATTTACGGCGATGTAATTGCAATGGTTAGTAAGCAATGCCTTAAAAGGACTCATAATAAATGCAATGATACAAGTGAAATTGTTTACTTAAATGACAGAAAAGGCTATAGATTTGCGGTGAAAAGCAACTGCACCGGATGTTATAATGTGATCTATAATTCGAGGAAGATTTTTTTAGCGGATTTATATGAAAAAATTGCGAAAGCTCATATTTGTAATTTTAGGGTGGATTTTCTTGATGAAAGTGCAGATGATGTAAAAATTATTTTGGACAAGATTTATCTTTGTTTGAATAATAGGGCGAATGGCAGTTTTTTAAAGGATTACAGCAGAGGACATTTTAATAGAGGAGTTATATAATAATATTGATAAACATTATTGGAATATTGCATTTTTTAAATACATACTTGCATTTCAGATCTTCCTGTGATAAAATAGCAAAGATAAAATTTGGGAGGGCGGAGATGAACAGGAATAGTATTCTTAAAGTAAGCGACCTAAGCGTCGATACGATAAACCGAATATTGAATGATTCTAAAAAACTCTTTCGTGATTTTAAAGATTGGCAATTATCTACTAACAGATTAATTGCCAATCTTTTTTTTGAGCCCAGTACAAGGACACATTTTTCGTTTGTAAGTGCGGAACATAGTCTGGGACTTAAGGTTGTTGATTTCACGGTGGAGAGAAGTTCAATAATGAAGGGAGAGAGTCTGTATGACACGGTAAAAACCTTTGAGGCAATAGGCTATGATGCATTGGTAATCAGGCATCCTAAGGATAACTATTTTGATGAATTGGAGAGCATAAATATCCCGATAATAAATGCAGGAGACGGCTCCGGTAACCATCCCAGCCAGTGTCTGCTTGATCTTTATACCATTAAGGAGGAGTTCGGAGGATTTGAGGGATTGAATGTGATGATAGCAGGAGACGTCAGGCATTCGAGAGTGGCTCACAGTAATAAGGAGGCTATGACAAGGCTTGGCTGTACGGTAAAATTTTCAGGACCTGTATCTTTTATGGATAGTATGGAGGAATATATAGAATTTGACGAGGGTATAAAATCGGCAGATGTTGTGATGATGCTTAGAATACAACACGAAAGGCATCAAGAAAGAATGAATTTAAGCAAGGACGAATACTTGCAAAAATACGGACTTACCTTAGATAGAGTAAATAATATGAAAAAGAACTCTATAATAATGCACCCCGCTCCGATAAATAGAGGAGTCGAAATGGCAGACGAGGTGGTGGAACATAAAAAATCAAGGATTTTTAAGCAGATGGAGAACGGTGTTACAGTAAGGAAGGCTATGATAAAAATGATTTTTAATGAAGATTTTGGAGAATAAGATGATTTTAATTAAGAACGCTAAACTGATAGAAAAGAAAAATGATTGTGTGATAAGAGATGTTTTGGTCGATGAGGGAAGCATAATTAAAATAGGAGAAAATCTTGATAAAAAAAACCTTGAAGTAAAAATAATAGATGCCGCATTTAATCTGCTTATACCGGGAGGAATAGATGTTCATACGCATTTAAGACAGCCCGGATTTGAAAAAAAGGAAACCATCAGAACCGGAAGTCTGGCAGCGGCAAAGGGCGGATACACTACAATAATGGCTATGCCTAATGTTATACCTTTTCCTGATAATATTGATACAATAAGTGATTATTTAGAATTAATAAAAAAAGATGCAGTGGTAAATGTGGTGCCTTATGTCTGTATTACAAAGGCGGAAAAGGGGATTGAAACTGTGGATTACAGAGCTGTAAAAGACAAATTCAATTTAAGATATTTCAGCGATGACGGAGTGGGAGTTCAAAACGATTGTGTAATGCAAAAAGCATTTGAGGATATAAAAAAGGTTGATGGTATAATATCGGCGCATACGGAGGATATGAGTTATAGAAAACCCAATTCTTGTGTGCACGACGGAGAATTTGCAAAGAGAAACAATCTGGTCGGAATACCGAGTGAAACTGAATACGTGCAGCTAAAAAGGGACTTGGAGCTGGCAAAAAAAACAGGCGTAAAATATCATGTTTGTCATGTAAGTGCAAAAAAGAGTGTGGAGCTTCTGAGAAAGTATAAGAAAATTGGAGCTGATGTTTCAGCAGAGGTGACAATACATCATCTTTTGCTTACAGAAGATGATATAGATGTAAATAATGCGAATTACAAGATGAATCCGCCGCTTAGGTCTAAGATTGACAGAGTGGCATTAATAGAGGGACTTTTAGATGGAACCGTTGATTTTATTGCCAACGACCACGCTCCGCATGCGGAAGATGAAAAGGCTGAAGGAATGGTGGCTGCTCCTTTCGGCATATCGACTATAGAAAATGCTATTGCCTTATTTTATACCAATTTTGTAAAAACCGGCAAAATAACCTTGGAAGATTTTGTAAAATATATTTCGTCCAAGCCTGCCGAAAGGTTCGACTTTAACAATAAAGGGTATATAAAAGAGGGCTATGATGCGGATCTGGTGTTGATTAAAGAAGAGGATAATATAATAGATAAGAACAGCTTTATCACAAAGGGAAAAAACACCCCTTTTGACGGAGTAGGAGTGTCGATAGTCACTGAATGGACGATGTGTTCAGGAGAGTTTGTTTATAGGAGGAATTATGTCTAAGAGATATTTAGTTTTGGAGGACGGCAGTTTTTTCGAGGGAAAGGCTTTCGGAGGCAGTCGTTTCAGCATAGGCAGGCTTGTTTTTAACACCGATATGAACGGATATCAGGGAATACTTTGTGACAGTGCAAACAGCGGTCATATAATAAATTTCACATACCCTCTGATAGGAAATGCTGGAATAAACAGAGATGGAGCTGAGAGTCTGAATCCGCATATTTTCGGTGTTATTGTGTCTGATATCTGCGAAAATCCGAGCAATTTTACAAGCAGACTCTGTCTTGATGAATTTTTAAGACTTAAAAATATTCCGGGAATAAAGAATATTGATACAAGACATATCACAAAAAAAATAATAGAGAACGGCAGTATGAACGCTTGCTTAACCGACAATATTTCAAATGTCGAGGTTTTGGTTGAACAAATAAAAAACTACCTTGAGGATGAAAACATTGTTTCTAAAGTTTCTGTACAAAAGTCTTTTCATATACAAAATGATAATGAAAAAATAATAGTGATAGATTTAGGTTCGATAAATGATATTGTAAAGGAGCTGAATTCTAAAAACTTGGATATTACGATTTTACCTTATGATGTGAGTTTTGAATATATAGGCTCGCTTAACCCCGACGGCATTATATTAAGTGATGGTCCCGGAAGGCCCGAATTTATAGAAAAGACTATAGAATTGTGCAAGCTTATTATGGGGAATGTGCCTATTTTCGGTATAGGACTTGGGCATCTGGTGCTTGCCAAGGCCTGCGGCTGTGAGATAGAAAAGTTAAAGTACGGACACAGGGGCAGTAATTATCCGGTAAAAAATATGATAGATGATACGGTAGAAATTGTCAGTAAAAACAACAGCTATACGATAGATAAAACTAAGGTGCCAAGTGATATAAGGGTTCTTTACAGAGATGTAAACGATGATACCATTGACGGTTTTGACAGTATTGTGAAAAATATTACTGCAATACAGTTCAAGCCGGTTTTAGATGCATATATTAATAAAAATAAGCATTTTGAAACATTTTATAAGATGATTAGGAATTCCAAGGAGGTAAAAAATGCCTAAGAGAACGGATATTAAAAAGGTGCTCGTAATAGGATCAGGACCTATAATAATAGGTCAGGCTGCGGAGTTTGACTATTCGGGGTCGCAGGCTTGCAGGTCGCTTAGAGAGGAGGGCTATGAGGTTATCCTTATTAATTCAAATCCTGCGACTATTATGACCGACACCGAAATAGCGGACAAGGTATTTATAGAGCCGCTTACCTTGGAGTTTGCCGCGAGAATTATACATAAGGAAAAGCCTGACGCAATCCTTGGAAACTGTGGCGGACAGACGGCGCTTAATCTGGTAATAGAGCTGGCAAATGCCGGAATACTTGAGGCTAATAATGTGGAGGTATTAGGCACCGGACTTGAAGCAATAGAAATGGCGGAAGATAGAGAAAAATTCAAGAATTTGATGAGAGATTTGAACGAGCCTGTGCCTGATTCCATAATAGTGCATACGGTAGATGCCGCCATAGATTTTGCACATAAAATCGAATATCCCGTGGTTGTCAGGCCGGCGTTTACCTTGGGTGGAACCGGCGGAGGTTTTGCAAGAGATGATAAAGAGCTTTCCGCTATCACAAAAAATGGACTTAAAATCTCTCCTGTAAATCAGTGTCTTATTGAAAAGAGCATAGCAGGCTATAAGGAGATAGAATTCGAGGTAATGAGGGATAATAATGATACTGCAATCATTGTGTGCAGTATGGAAAATGTGGATCCTGTGGGCATTCATACAGGCGATTCTATAGTAGTAGCTCCGACTCAGACACTCACGGAATATGAGAATACTATGCTTGCAAATACTGCAAAAAAGATAGTTAGAGCACTTAAAATAAACGGTGGTTGTAACGTACAGCTGGCACTTGATACCGATTCATTTAATTATTATGTGATAGAGGTAAATCCGAGAGTATCAAGGTCGTCAGCTCTTGCAAGTAAGGCTACAGGCTATCCTATAGCGAAGATTGCTGCAAAAACGGCTGTAGGTCTCCGACTTGATGAAATCATAAATCCGGTAACTAATACAAATTATGCCTGCACGGAGCCTTGTGTTGATTATATTGTAACAAAGTTTCCAAGATTTGCCTTTGATAAGTTTGCAGGTGCAGACAGACGGCTCGGTACACAGATGAAAGCCACAGGAGAGGTTATGGCTATAGGAAAAAGCTTTGAGGAAGGACTTTTAAAGTCTATCAGATCTATTGAAATGAAGATAGATCATATTGAGCTGAAGGATTTGCCCAGTGATATTGAGGGACTTGTTGAAAAGGTCAAAAACAGGGATGATGAGCGAATTTTTGCTATAATGGAGCTGATAAGGTGTGGATACAGTCTTGAAAAAATCTATGAAATCAGCAAAATTGACATATTTTTCTTGAAAAAGCTTTCGCATATCTTTGAGCTTGAAAAGGAAATGCTTGAAAATATAGGAGATTTTGATACTTTAAAAAAGCTTAAAAAAGCCGGATTTTCCGACTCCTATATTGCCGGAAATTGGAATATGAAATCAAAGGAGTTATATGATTTAAGAAAGAAGAATAATATAATTCCGATTTATAAAATGGTAGATACCTGTTCAGGAATTTTTAACAGTTCGACACCATATTATTATTCAAGCTACCTATATGAAAATGAAAGCGTTGTATCCGATAAGAAAAAGATTGTAGTATTAGGCTCGGGGCCGATAAGGATAGGGCAGGGTGTGGAGTTTGACTATTCGACGGTGCATTGTGTAAATACCCTTAAGGAGCTTGGATATGAGGCAATAGTGATAAACAATAATCCCGAAACTGTATCCACTGACTTTTCAGTCTCAGATAAGCTGTATTTTGAGCCTTTAACGATAGAGGACGTTATGCACATAATTGATTTGGAAAAACCGATTGGCGTGATAGTACAATTCGGAGGGCAGACTGCAATAAATTTAGCGGCGGATTTGGTTGACAGAGGAGTTAAGATAATAGGCACGTCTCTTGAGAGCATTGATAAGGCGGAGGACAGGGATAAGTTCGAAAAGATGCTAAAGGAGCTTTGCATAAAACAACCTAAAGGAGACACCGCATTTACAATAGATGCAGCGGTTGAAATAGCACAAAAAATAGGATATCCTGTCTTGGTAAGACCATCTTATGTTCTGGGCGGTCGAGCGATGGAAATAGTGCATAATGAAAAGGACTTAAGACGATATATGCAAGATGCAATTAAGGAGATAAGCCATGATTCCCCAATACTTATAGACAGATACTTGATAGGAAAGGAGGTTGAAATAGACGCTATTTGTGACGGAGAAAATGTGTTCATACCCGGAATAATGGAACATATTGAAAGAGCCGGAGTACATTCGGGTGATTCCATTTCGGTATATCCCACGCAGACATTAAGCAAAGAGGTGATAGATAAGATAGTTGACTATGGAATAAGGATAGGAAGAGGTTTTCGCTTTATAGGCTTATATAATATACAGTTTATTGTGGGAGCTGATAATGAGGTGTTCGTGCTTGAGGTGAATCCGAGATCCAGCAGGACTATACCGTTCTTATCCAAGGCAACCGGAATAAAAATGGCGGATATAGCGACAAAGACGGCAGTAGGCATAAGTCTTAAGGAGCAGGGAATAGATACTGAAATTTTGGAGTCCGGTGATATGGTCTATGTAAAGGCTCCGGTTTTTTCCTTTGCAAAGCTTACATCTGTAGATACCACTTTAGGTCCCGAGATGAAATCAACAGGAGAGGTTTTGGGAAAAGATCTCACTATGGAAAAGGCACTTTATAAGGCTATGATTTCAAGCGGAATAAAGATACCGTTATATGGCTCTGTTCTAATTACCGTTGCCAGCGAAAAACAGGAGGCATTTGAGATTGCAAAAAAGCTTGATGCCATAGGTTATGGGATTTATACCACAAAGGGAACGCACGATTATTTTAAGGACAGGGGCTTAAATACTACGATAGTGTCAAAGATAGACGATGAGAATGTGAGTGATTTAAATGTGGTTGATATCATATTAAAGGGTAAGGTGAATTATGTAATAAATACCATTAGACCCAATGCAGACTCCGCAAAGGACGGATTTGTAATAAGAAGAGCATCTGCTGAAAATGCTATACCGTGCTTTACATCATTAGATACTGCAAACGCCATATTAAAGGTAATGGAGTCACAATCATTTTCGTTAGGCAGTATGAAATAGGAGGAGTATGAAAAAGGATTTAAGTGCGGTTTTGGAAAACAAAAGTATCGCAAAGGATACCTATAAAATGAGCTTAAGATCCGATCTTACCGATCTCATGAGGGCAGGGCAGTTCATAAATATCAGAGTGGACGGACACCTGTTATCAAGACCTGTCAGTATATGTGAGATAAGAGATGACAGCTTTGTTATCATTTATAAGGCTTCAGGTGAGGGAACTATTAAGCTTTCAAATATGAAAAAAGATGATAAATTGAGCATTTTCGGGCCATTAGGGAACGGATTTGATACTGATGTGCCGGAGGATGAAATATTGATAATAGGTGGGGGTATAGGCGTCCCGCCCTTATATCAGCTGGCACGTGAGTTTAATCTTAAAGGAAAATCGCTAAGTGTGGTTCTTGGCTTTAATACAATGGATTTTGTGTTTTTGGAAGAGGAATTTAAGGAATTGGCTCCGACATTTATATCAACATTGGACGGCTCTTACGGGTATAAGGGAAATGTGATTGAATTGATTAAAGAAAAGGGGCTGAAAGGACTTGTTTATGCCTGCGGTCCCTTAAAAATGCTTGATGCGGTAGAGAGTAATTTTGATTATGGATATGTGTCAAGGGAGGCAAGAATGGCTTGCGGAATAGGTGCCTGTATGGCATGTGTTTGTAATGACAGGAAGGATAGGAATGTTTCTTACAGGGTCTGTGCCGACGGTCCCGTATTTAAGATAGGACAGGTGATATAATGAGTAACGATTTATCGGTTGAATTGCCGGGGCTAAGGCTTAAAAATCCTGTAATTGCAGCAAGCGGGTGTTTCGGCTTCGGACGTGAATATTCAAGGCTTTATGATTTGAGTATTCTTGGCGGAATATCCATGAAAAGTTCCACATTGAATTACAGGTTCGGAAATAAGTTGCCGAGGGTAGCTGAAACCCCGTCGGGAATGCTTAATGCAATAGGGCTTCAAAACAAGGGCGTGGACAGTATAATAAAGGAGGAACTGCCTTTTTTAAGCCGATTTAATACCTGTGTCATGGCGAATGTGGCAGGAGCTGACGAAGATGAATACATAGCTGTGATAGAAAAATTAAATGGTGAGGATAGAGTGGATGCATATGAGCTTAATATATCCTGTCCTAATGTGAGGCATGGTGGAATCGGCTTGGGGATAAGAGCAGATTTGGCGGCAAACATTACCGAAATGGCGAAAAGGGTTGCCAAAAAGCCGCTGTATGTGAAATTATCTCCCAATGTTACGGATATAGTTGAGATTGCAAGAGCTGTGGAGGCTGCGGGAGCTGACGGTCTGGTGATGATAAACACACTTGTCGGTATGAGACTTGACTTAACTACGAGAAAACCTTTGCTCGGGAATGTGACAGGAGGTCTTAGCGGTCCTGCTATAAAGCCGGTTGCATTAGCTATGGTTTATAAGACCTATAAGGCGGTGAAAATTCCTATAATAGGAGTCGGGGGAATAACCTCAGCCGAAGATGTGCTTGAATTTTTGCTTGCAGGTGCAAGTGCCGTAGAGGTGGGAACCTATAACTTTGTAAATCCTTATGGATGCAAGGAGATAGTGGATAGTTTGGAGGATTGTTTAAAAAGATATTCTTTTGACAGCGTAAAATCAGTGATAGGAGCGGGAAATGAGTAAGACGATTATTGCACTCGATTTTTCGAGTGAAAGAGAAGTTTTTGATTTTTTGGACAGGTTTAAAAAACCGGTTTTTGTAAAGATTGGAATGGAGCTTTTATATAGCTGCGGCTTGGGAATAATAAGCAGTATAAAAAATAGAGGGCATCAGATTTTCCTTGATTTAAAGCTACACGATATTCCAAATACGGTAAGGGCGGCTATGAGAAATCTTGCCTCTTTAAACGTGGATATGGTGAATGTACATGCTATGGGCGGATTGGAGATGATGAGAGCGGCACTTTCGGGACTTGAGGAAGGTAAAAAAGGGGATAAAAGACCGCTTTTAATAGCTGTAACTATGCTTACAAGCACCTCAGTGGATATTATGAACAGGGAGCTTCGCATACAGGGATCTGTGGAGGATACGGTTATTTCTTATGCAAAAAATGCTCATAGTGCGAGACTGGACGGTGTGGTCTGCTCTGTAAATGAGACTGATCTTATACATAGGGAGGTTTCAGAAAAATTTTTGACCGTTACTCCGGGGATCAGATTGGAGAATGACAGTACGGATGATCAAAAGAGGGTTGCGACACCTCAAATTGCAAGGCTTAAGGGAAGTGATTTTGTAGTGGTCGGTAGAAGTATTACAAGGAGCTTGGAGCCTGAGAGGGTGTATAGCCATATTGAGGAAATAATGAGTTCAAAGCTTGATATATGATTTAAGGAGGGCTGATATGCAGGGGTATAAGACTGATTTTATTGAATTTTTGCTTGAAACTGAGGCATTAAAGTTCGGAGATTTTACATTAAAGAGCGGCAGAAAATCTCCTTTTTTCTTAAATATGGGTTCTTTTACTACAGGAAAGGAGCTTAAAATCCTGTCCGATTTTTATGCAAGGGCAATAAATGAAAAAATAGGACTTGATTTCGATGTTTTATTCGGTCCCGCTTATAAGGGTATTCCTTTGGCAGTATCCGTAGCTATGTCGATATATGATATATATTCAAAGGAGGTTCGGTATTCTTCTAACAGAAAAGAGATAAAGGATCACGGAGATAAAGGGATTTTTCTTGGGGAAAGGCTTGACAGAAATTTGCGTGTAGTGATTGTTGAGGATGTTACTACATCGGGAAAGTCTATTGAAGAAACTTTTCCTATTATTACCGGTGATAAAAACGTGAGTATAAGCGGTATGATGGTGTCCGTTGACAGAAAAGAAAGAGGAAAAAATGATAATAAGACGGCTCTTGAAAGTATACGGGAGCTTTACGGGTTTAGTGCCTATTCTATCGTTAATATTAATGAGATACTTGAGTATTTAACAGATAAATGCTATGAGGGAAAGTATAAGCTTAATTCCGATTTGCTTAATAAAATAGATGAGTATTATAAGATGTATGGGGTAGTTAAATAGGGTTCGTTATACAATTATAAGCCGATGCTTAAGTTTATTAATTGTGTTATAATTTGAACACTCAGCAATTTACGATAATTCTTTTAGATTTTTATAAAAAAGC
>JBGZAX010000010.1:0-38765 GCA_041844335.1 Lachnospiraceae bacterium | reverse complement strand
TGTATAATATACAATAAAATATATAAATAGACTGAAATTAATTCATTTTGGTTAAAAACGCATAGTAGAGATTTAACTTACTTGTGATGCTTTTTGTTTTTGAAAAGGAGGAGCTGATAAATGAGTAGACTTGAAATATTCACGCCCACCAGGTCTCAGGAGATAGTTGAGGAGCTGTATCGGAACATCAGCAGGAGAATAGAGGCCAGTCCGCCAAATTTATGTCCTGTAGATATTACAAGGGCATTTATTGAGATGTGTCATTCGCAGACCTGCGGCAAATGTGTGCCATGTCGTGTAGGGCTGCTGCATTTAAAGCATCTGATGACAGATGTCTTAAATGGTGATGCAACCATGCAAACTCTTGATTTAATAGAAGAAACCGCAAAGTCGGTGGAGGAAACTGCGGACTGCGCAATAGGATATGAGGCTGCGCATATGGTGTATCTCAGCATTATCAACTGCAGAGACGATTTTGAGGAGCATGTAAAAAACAAAAGATGTGCCTGTATGACCACGCAGCCGGTGCCCTGTGTGGCTCTTTGTCCTGCAAGTGTGGATGTTCCCGGATATATTGCACTGGTCAGAGAGGGAAGATATTCCGATGCTGTGAGATTAATCAGAAAGGACAATCCTTTTCCTACCACCTGCGGTTTTATTTGTGAGCATCCCTGTGAGGGCAAGTGTCGAAGAAATATGGTAGATGATGCCGTTAATATTAAGGGTTTAAAGAGAATGGCTGCCGATATGGCAGGCTTTGTTCCGCCTCCATCTTGCGCAGCTTCTACCGGAAGGACTGTTGCAATTATCGGAGGAGGACCTGCCGGACTTTCCGCCGCCTATTATTTACAGCTGATGGGTCATCGTACAACGGTGTTTGAAATGCTGCCTAAGCTTGGAGGTATGTTAAGGTACGGAATTCCGAACTACAGACTTCCGAAGGAAAGGCTTGATGAAGATATCGACGCTATTTTGGCTACCGGAATAGAAGTTAAACACGGACTTAAGATAGGAATTGATGTCAGTGTAGAGGATTTGAAAAGGGAGTATGATGCGGTGATGATTTCAATCGGCGCATCTACCGATAAAAAGCTCGGACTTGAGGGAGAGGATGCCGAGGGTGTGATTTCTGCCGTGCAGTTTTTACGTGAAATAGGAATGGATTCGAAAATAAATCTTAAGGGTAAGAGAACCGCCGTTATCGGAGGCGGAAATGTGGCAATGGACGCCGTTCGTACGGCAATTCGCTTAAATTGCGATAAGGTATACTGTGTGTATCGAAGAAGAATAGCCGATATGACAGCTCTTGAGGGTGAGATAAACGGAGCGTTGGCGGAGGGGGTTGAGTTTATTACTCTTAAGGCGCCGTCAAGAATAGAGGTTGATAATGGTAAATTAAAGGGACTTTGGGTAAAGCCGCAGATGATTTCAAAGGTAAAGGACGGCAGAGCATCGGTTGTGGATACGGAGGATAAGGAAGAGTTTATAGCCTGTGATATCCTGGTGGTTGCGGTTGGACAGGATATTGAAACCGAACATTATGAGGAGGCGGGTATTCCGGTTAATCGAGGAAAGATTTTTACATTGCCGAACGGAGGCTTTAACGGGTTGCCCGGAATGTTTGCAGGAGGAGATTGTGCATCAGGGCCGTCCACCGTAATAAATGCTATAGCCGCCGCAAAGGTTATGGCGGCAAATATAGATGAATTTTTGGGATTTAGACATGAAATAACCTGTGATGTGAAAATACCTGCCGCCACAAAGGATGAAATGAGTGCCTGCGGAAGAGTGGAATTGACTGAAAGATTGGTAGGTGAGAGGATTAAAGACTTTGACGGAATAGAAAATTGTATGACGAAAAAAGAGGCTGATCAGGAGGCTGCCAGATGTCTTAGATGCGATCACTACGGCTTTGGAATATTTAGGGGAGGGCGTGAAACATTATGGTAAATTTAACTATTGATAATATTGATGTTACGGTTAAAGAGGGCACAAGCATAATGGAGGCGGCATTAGATGTCGGGCTGCCCATTCCCAGGCTGTGTTTTCTTAAGAATATAAACGAGATTGCGGCATGTAGGGTCTGCGTGGTTGAGATGGAGGGAAAAAACAGGCTTATCACTTCGTGCAATAATGAGGTGGAGGAGGGAATGGTGATTTACACCGATTCTCCCAAGGTTCGTCTCGACAGAAAAAGGACGGTGCAGATGATTTTATCTATGCATGATTGCAGATGTGCCACCTGTGTAAGAAGTGGAAGCTGCTCATTGCAAAAGTTGGCAAATGATCTTAATATTCAGGAGATACCCTATTTTGAAAGACTGGAAAACAGAGCTTGGGATAAAAATTTTCCGCTGATTCGTGACTCTAAAAAATGTATAAAGTGTATCAGATGTATACAAATCTGTGATAAGATTCAGGATTTAAATGTGTGGGCGCTTGAGGGAACGGGTGCAAGAACCACTGTTAATGTGTCGAAAAACAGGTTAATAAAGGATGCCGACTGTTCTTTATGCGGTCAATGTATTACTCATTGTCCTGTGGGTGCGTTAAAGGAAAGGGACGATACTGAAAGCTTTTTCAGAGCGATAGCGGATAAGAATAAAACTGTGGTCGTGCAGGTCGCTCCCGCCGTCAGAACCTCTTACGCAGAGGGGCTTGGGCTCAGTAAGGAGGAGTCCACTATAGGAAAGGTTTTTGACGCTTTAAAGAAAATGGGAGCCG
Organism: Lachnospiraceae bacterium; assembly: GCA_041844335.1. Taxonomy (GTDB): domain Bacteria; phylum Bacillota; class Clostridia; order Lachnospirales; family Lachnospiraceae; genus CAUUFM01. The sequence goes on along the minus strand of JBGZAX010000010.1, from coordinate 36,041 downwards.
ATTATGTGTTTGATACCTCATTTTCCGCAGATTTAACGATAATGGAGGAGGCGCACGAGTTCATTCGGAGGTATACATCAGGGGAGCTTAAATATATGCCGATGTTTACATCCTGCTGTCCTGCTTGGGTGAGATTTATGAAAACACAGTATCCGCATTTGACCGGAAGACTGTCCACTGCAAAATCTCCTATGCAGATGTTCGGGGCAGTGATTAAAACCTATTTTGCAGAAAGCATAGGGAAGAAACCCGAGGATATATATACGGTGGCGATAATGCCCTGTATTGCAAAAAAATCCGAGGAGGAAATGGATCTTTATTATAAGGAATATGCGGGTCACGAAACTGATTGTGTAATAACGACAAGAGAATTTGTAAGGCTTGTAAGAGCCTCTCATATTAAGCCGAGCATTTTAAGGGATATAGAGCCTGACAGGCTTTTCCATGATTATTCGGGAGCCGGAGTGATTTTCGGAGTCACGGGCGGTGTAATGGAGGCTGCTCTTCGCACCGCATATTTTAAGATTATGGGCAAAAACCCTCCGCCAAACGCATTTGAGGCTGTAAGAGAGACAGACGGTAATGACGGTATTGTAAGAGCGAATTTTGTGCTTAACAGTGAAACGGTAAAGATAGCCGTTGTGAGCGGTTTAGGAAATACAAGAAAACTTATGAAGGCTATTGAAAGCGGAAAGGAGCATTTCGATTTCGTGGAGGTTATGGCTTGTCCCGGCGGCTGTGTGGGTGGCGGAGGACAGGTGATTCATGACGGCTTGGAGATGGCATTTGACAGAGGCAGGATGCTCTATGCATTGGATGAAAGCCTGGAGATCAGATGCTCTCACGAGAACCCTGATATAAAGAATCTGTACGACAGCTTTTTTGAAGAGCCGGCATCACACAAGGCGCATATTTTGCTGCACACGGAGCATAACTCCTTTAAGCTGTCGGATATTTTATAAAAATCGTGAAAAACATTTGAATGTAGGGAGCGGTTCTTTATTTTAGCTGTAAAAGCTTGATTCTGTATATAAATCTGTTGTTATACCGATGAAAAAATTTATTATATTTTATGATAAATACTTGACAATCAAACGAAATAAATATATATTTTAACGAAAGATAGATATATTTTTAACGAATCTAACCTGTTGTTTTGTTTATCATTTTGGAGGGTAGAAATGGCGAGAAGAATATCAAGATCAAGCGGAGGGGGCACTCGTTCTTATAGAAGTACGAGCAGCAGCCCGTCAAGAAGCAGTTCATCAAGAAGTGTTTCATCATCGAAGAGCGGTTCGTCATCGAAAAGCGGAGCATCAAGCACGTCTAAGAGCAGTACGAGCGGCAAAAATGTGTCACCGGGTAAAAACGTTTCTAAGAGCATAAAACCCGTGACCAAAACTAAAACGGAAAATATAAAAAAGAAACCAGTACACAAACCGAATCCCGTACGCAAGCCGAATGTCGACAAGTATGTCAAGAGAGATGATACTGTAAAAAACAGTGCATCATCAAGGACTGAGGGTAAGGCTCCGAATAGGGATACTTATGTCAGCTCAAGGCTGACAAATAAGGTTCCGGACAGGGCGGCTGAAACTACAAGGCATAATGATGAGAGTTATGACAGAAAAGCTGTGAACAGAAAACCGACCGATACTGTCAGGGATAGGACGGCTGTAAGCGAAAAGTCGACCGATATTGTCAGGGATAGGACAGCTGATAACACGTCAGCAGCTTATGATAGAGTGACTATAGGTTATAGTCAGACTGATAAGGCTTCGGACAAGACAGTTATAAATTTAAACAAAAATTATAATACAAATTCTTTAAGAAATTTGGACAGCTATCTGAAAAATCGCGGAAAAATCATTCAAACGGGTAAGGGTAATTATACCTATGCTCCTGTCGTGAATACAGATGTGCAGTCTCAGTCCAACCAAACTTATAATTTAAAAGATAGGAGTTCAAATACAGAAAGCTCGGTTCAAAAAAACAAGTCAGTTTCAAAAAAGAAGGCGGTTACTAAATCGGAGAATAGGGCTAAACGCTACAAAACTCAGGATGTAAAATATAAGGATAGGAAAACGGAATTTAAGAAAAACGGACCAGGTTTAAAAAAGACCGATGCCGGAAAAAATGACAATAAAAATCTGAAAGTGTCTGAGAAAAAGGAAAAAGTGAATAAGCTTTACGGAAAGCTGCAATATTCCGCTATGTCCACAGAGGAAAGAATAGCCAGAATTATTTTTGATAAGAGTTACAGAAAATATTTAAACAGCGGCGAAGCGAATTATATTGAAAGAAGCCTTGATAACCTGATAGCGGGAGATTATACTGAGAACCAAACCGCCCTCGGATCGGCTTCCCAGATTGCGACGGGTATTTTCGGTATAGATCTGCCGGCGGATGTAAGAGATCTGGTGCACGGTATTACCAATTGGAAGAATAGCCGACAGCATGTCGCTAAAGTAGCTATAACCGCATTAGGTGTGTTGCCTGTGGCAGGCGTGGTAAAATATGCGGATAAAGCGGCAGATTTGGCAAAGCCTGCCGCGAAGCTGATAAAAAGGGGAATCAAATCATTAGATAATCTGGTTTTACCTAAAAAAATACCCAAGGTATTGACGAACGTCGGAGAAATCGGCATAAAAAATGCCGATGATATGATAGAAAATACTGCTAAAAAATCTATTAAAAAAGCTAAAAAAAGCGGGATATCGGATAGTATCGGAGACATAAGAAAGACTACCGACAGGGCAAAATCTGGCGATACGCTGAGAGATGTGAAAAAGGGCAATAAAGCTACCCCGAATTCACGTAACAAGAATCTGTATGACTCCGACGGTAACTATACCGGTGGAAGAACTCGAGAGGAGCTGGATGAATTGGCTAAAGATCCCTCACATAATAAATCTAAACGAGATTCTGATATTTATAAGGGCAATTATGAGCGTGAGGTAGGTTTAAAAGTGGAAGAAAGCGGGAAAATTAAAGGTCCTATCACTCGTGATTTATCAGGGGACGGAGATTTTATGGATGCGAACGGGAAGTCCTGGGATGTGAAATCATTTCGTTCAAACCCTCCAGGACCAGATGGGAAGTATAACCTTCAGAAATCTATGCGCAACATAAATAAATCGTTGATGAACGGAGAGAATATTATACTTGATACCACATATTTGATACCGGAGCATGCGGAGGAGCTTATAGGGGAGCTTAAAAGGCTTAACCTTATGGATAGGATAATTGTATGGCCGTAAAATATAGCGGAGGTTAAAATAAATGAATGATATATATAAAGATCTGCAAAAATACACTGATAAGACATTTGGAAGAATAAAAACGTCTTTTAAGCTGTTATATGTGGGTGTTACGCTGGACAATATTGTATTTACTGGCTATGATTTAAACGGCGCTGAATTTTATGACGTTATATTCAACGATTGCGACTTTACTGACGTCTATTTAAGCTTAGCCTGTTTAAATGGAAGCAAATTTAATAACTGTATATTTAAGAACAATATCTTTAGAAAGGGTGAGTGCGATTCTGCAATTTTCAGATCGACTACTATTGACAGATTGGATTCATTCAAAACTGAATATTGGCGTTCTGAATTCTATGATACAAAAATTTCCAATTCCAAGATTTTTAGAGGCTATTTTGATGAAGGTATTTTCAGCAATGTTGTGTTTGAAAATGTTAAATTTATTGAATTATCGTTTGAAGATTGTAAGTTTGACAATGTGAAGTTTATAAATTGCAGTTTTGACAAATTTAGATTCGGCAATTCCGAGGGCTTGGATAAGGTGGTGTTTGAGAATGTAAATATTATAAATATGGAGAAAAGTTATAGGAAATTGGAAGACAGTCAAACTCAAGAACCTATTGACGTTAATTTGTCGAAGCAGGAGCAAAGCGAAGATAATAAATCATTTAATTCAAGTGTTAAAAGGAAGAGAGGGTATACCCTTGAAAATGCCGTTAAAAGCATAAAAAGAACATTGAATAAGGGAGAAAACGTCATAATTGATAAAACCTATATGACCGATAAGGATGCAGATGAGCTTATAAAGGAGCTTAAAAAGCTTAACCTTATGGATGATAGGATAATTATATGACAATAAAATATAGAGGAGGTTAAAATAAATGGATGATATATATAAAGATCTGCAGAAACATACGGATAGTGTGCTTGGAGGAATAGAACCGTCTTTTAAGCTGTTATATGAGGATGTTACGCTGGACAATATTATATTTACGGGCTATGATTTAAACGGTGCTGAATTTTATGACGTCATATTCAACGATTGCGATTTTACGGATGTATATTTAAGCTTAGCAGGCTTAGACGGAAGCGAATTTAATAACTGTATATTTAAGAACAATACCTTTAGAAAGGGAAAATGTGAATATACAACTTTTAAATCTACCAATATTGAGAATATAGATTCATTCAGAACCGAGTACTGTTATTCCGCCTTTTATGATACGAAAATTTCCAATTCCGAGATTTTCAGAGGCTATTTTGATGAATCTGTTTTCAGCAATGTCGTGTTTGAAAATATTAAATTTATAGAATGTACATTTTTAGAATGTAAATTTGATAATGTAAAATTTATAAACTGCGGCTTCGATGATTTCGAATTTGACGGTTCCGAAAACTTGGATCAGGTGGTATTTGAAAATATTACTGTAATAAATATGAATAAGGATTATAAAAAGAAAGACAGTTATAGGAAATTAGATTGAGCCTAAAGACATAACGGCAAAAAATAATTGAGAAGAATTTCTTCAAAAATAAAAAATATTTAAAATTGTAAAAAGTACCATAATATGCAGAAAAAATATTATAAATATAGAAAAACGGATAGTTATAATTGCTTTTAAGGTATATAATTAAATACAAAGCATTAGTTATTTTGCATAAAATATTGACAATTTAATGTCGTTGGTTTATAATGAAATTGCTAAGCTGTTTGTGTGAATATAGATAGCGAATATAAAAAGAGAATCTAAATTAGGAGGTAAGAAATGGAAAAACGCAAGTTATTAGAAGGCCTTAAGGTAGTGGAGTACGCTAACTTTGTTGCTGCACCTATAAGCGGCAGAGTTCTTGCAGACTGGGGCGCCGAGGTTATTAAGATTGAACCGGCGGAGGGTGATACTACCCGCATGGTGGGCTTACAGTGGAAATTCCCTACAGGATCAGACGAGTGTCCGTTATTTGAAATGGAAAACTCCGGAAAGAAAGGTATAGTGGTTGATACTAGAACTAAAGAGGGTGTTGAAATCATCTTCAAGTTGTTAGAGGACGCTGATATTTTTATTACCAACACTCGTGAGAAGGCTCTAGTAAAGAGCGGACTTGATTATGAAAGTGTTCATAAGAGAGTACCTAAGGTTGTTTATGCTCACCTTTTGGGATACGGTGAAAAGGGACCGGCAAAGGACAATCCGGCGTTTGACTACACAGCATACTTTGCGCGTGGCGGTGTAGCGGCAAGCCTTATGGAAGAAGGCACATCTCCTTGTAACTCGGCAGCGGCATTAGGCGATCATTATGCAGGAATGAACCTTGTTTCCGGAATTTTAGCGGCTTTATACAACAGAGATAAGACAGGTGAGGGAGAAAAGGTTACAGTATCACTGTTCCATACAGCAGTATTCGGATTGGGTCTATATGTAAATGCGGCTCAGTACGGATACAATATGCCTATAACCAGAAAGAACCCTCCAAATCCGTTAAACACAACATACAAGTGCGCTGACGGCAACTGGCTGCAAATAGCATTCTTCCAGTATGACAAGTGGTTCCCGGGATTCTGCGATATCGTAATTGAACGTCCTGATCTTAAGGACTCCAAATACAGCACAATGAAGAGTGTTGTTCAATACATCCCGGAATTCGTTGATATGATGGAAAAAGAATTTGCTAAAAAACCTATTGACGAGTGGTGTGAAAGACTTCAGAAGGCGGGAATACCGTTCGAGAAGTTGCAGACGCCTGTTGACATCTTAAATGACGAGCAATGCTGGGCAAATGATTTCTTGATTAAAATCAAGTACAGAAACGGCAACGAAAGGACAATGTTTACGAACCCCGTACAGTTCCCTACAAGAGAAAGAGATGAATATGTTCTGTCTCCGTTGCTGGGCGAGCATACGGAAGAAATATTAACAAGAGTCGGATACTCCAAAGATGATCTGGCTAAGTTAAGAGAAGGCAAGATAATAAACTGAATAAAAAATAATAAATAAATATGTTAAAGTTGAATAATAAACAGCATATTTTATAAAAAGTAGAGAGGTAAATTTGCGTGTATACATTAGGTTTGGATTTTGGTTCTACAGCATCTAAAGGGGTTATTATTGAAGATGGTAAAAAAATAGTAGCTACTGCTGTTATTTCATCGGGAACCGGTACCAGTGGACCTCAGAGAGTTCAAGAGGAATTAGATAAAACAAGCGGTTTGAAATTCGAAGATATGTCGGCTGTGGTAGTCACAGGCTACGGAAGAATGAAGTATGACAGAGCTGATAAGCAGGTGAGTGAGCTTTCCTGCCATGCTAAGGGAGTACATTTTCTGGTGCCTGAGGCAAGGACGGTTATAGATATCGGAGGGCAGGATGCAAAGGCGCTTAAGCTTGATGAAAACGGATTTTTGGTTAATTTCGTTATGAATGATAAGTGTGCGGCAGGTACCGGAAGGTTTTTGGATGTAATGTCCGGTGTGTTGGAAACCGAAGTTTCAAAGCTAGGAGAATTATCATCTAAAGCGACGGAGGCGGTCAGTATAAGCAGCACCTGTACCGTGTTTGCCGAATCCGAGGTAATATCTCATTTATCAAATGATGCGGGAGTTGAAAACATTGTAGCGGGTATTCACGAATCGGTTGCCGGCAGAGTTTCAGGTCTTGCAAAGAGAGTGGGAGTACAGGATAAGGTTGTAATGGTGGGTGGAGTTGCCAGAAACAGCGGTGTTGTAAGAGCCATGGAGGAAGCTTTAAGGGTTCAGATCACGGTTCCTGAATATCCGCAGCTTACAGGTGCTATAGGAGCTGCACTGTTCGCTTATGATGAGGCTCGAAAGAAAGCTTCAGCATAGAAGGTAAAAGTTTAGAAAGGAGTAAAATAATGGCAGAAAAGAAAGTTACTGCAATGGGTATGATTAACGGTTTATTAGCTCAATCATATAAAGAGGCATGGGAGGCAAAGGCTAAAGGCATTCCTGTAGGTTGGTCAAGCTCAGTTTTTCCACAGGAAATAGTTGAGACATTCGGTTTGCCGGTGTTATATCCTGAAAATCAGGCAGCCGGTAATGCAGCTAAGAGAGAAGCTGTTGACCTACAGCAAAAGGCGGAGGCGAGAGGCTATTCAGTGGACCTTTGTGCTTATGCGAGAACAAATTTCGGTATGTTGGAGAATGGCGGATGCTACAATCTTAATATGCCGAAGCCGGATTTCGTATGCTGCTGTAACAATATCTGTAATGAGCTTATCAAGTGGTATGAAGCACTTGCAAGAGATTTGAATATTCCGTTAATAATGATAGATACGGCTTTCAATGATGCTGATGAAATTACTGATGACAGAATTGAATATTTCAAGGGACAGTTCGAAGAGGCTATAAGACAGCTTGAAGAAATTTCAGGAAAAAAATTCGATCAGGCCAAACTTGAGGAGGTTATGGAAATCTCCGCCGAGAACGGAAGACTTTGGAGAGAGTCCATGATGTTGTCAAAGGACGTATATCCGGCTCCGATGAACGGATTTGATCTGTTCTCATATATGGCTGTTATCGTTTGTTACAGAGGTAAAAGAGAAACAACAGAGGCATTTAAGCTGTTGATATCTGAATTAAAGGAACACATAAAGAACGGTACTACATCTAACAGAATGGAAGAGAAGTACAGAATTATGATGGAGGGTATCCCGTGCTGGCCGTCAATCGGATATAAGATGAAGACTTTCGGCAAGTATGGTGTAAATATGACAGGCTCGGTTTATCCGCATGCTTGGGCTCTAATCTATGATAAGGGCGATTTAGCGGGACTTGCCAAGGCATACAGCTCAATGTTTAACAATGTTAATACTCACGTTATGGCTAAATACAGAGTAAACGCATTAAAAGACGGAAACTGTGAGGGTGTATTCTACCATATGAACAGAAGCTGTAAGCTGATGAGCTTTGTACAGTATCAGATGGCTAGAGAGATTGAAAAAGAAACAGGACTACCATATGCTTCCTTTGATGGTGACCAGGCTGATCCGAGAGGTTTCTCGCAGGCTCAGTTTGAAACGAGACTGCAGGGTCTGGTTGAAGTTATGGAACAGAGAAAAGCTGCTAAAGGAGGTAAATAAGATGACAGTTCAAGATATGATAAAAGAGTTAATCGCTATTGCAGACGATCCGAAGGCTGCCGTTAACGGATATTTAAAGAAAACAGGTGGCAAGGCTATAGGTTGTATACCGGTTTATACACCGGAGGAATTGGTACACGCAGCAGGAATGCTTCCGGTTGGTGTTTGGGGAGCGGACAACATAAATCTTGATCTGTCAAAGCAGTATTTTCCGGCATTCTGTTGCTCAGTAGTATTTACAGCTATGGAGCTGGCACTTAGAGGCACATTTGATATGCTGTCCGGTGCAATCATTCCGGGTATGGACGATACTTTAATCACATTCGGACAGAACTGGAAATCCGGTGTGCCACAGATACCGTATATTCCGCTGGTTTATCCACAGAACAGAAAGCTTGAGGCAGGCGTTAAGTTCTTAATGGCGGAGCTTGGAAGAGTAAAGGCAAGACTTGAAGAAATCTCCGGTAAGACAATCACGGAAGAGGCTATGCAGAACAGTATAAGAATATATAACGAGCACAGATATATAATGAGAGAGTTCGTTGAGCTGGCTGCATCTCATCCGAATACAATTGACAACTATATGAGAAGCAGGGTAATCAAATCCGGTTGGTTTATGCTTAAAGAAGAGCATGCGGAAAAGGTTAAGGCTATAAACGCAGAGCTTAAGAAGATGCCTCAGGAGAAGTTTGCAGGTAAGAGAGTAGTTATTACAGGCTTTATCTATGATTCTAAGGAATTATTGGATGTATTGGAAGAGAATAAACTGAGAATAGTAGGAGATGACTTGGCTCATGAAACAAGACAGTTCAGAACGGACGTTCCGGCAGCAGGTTCCGCTCTTGAAAGCTTGGCTCGTCAGTGGTCAAATATTGAGGGATGTTCTTACGCTTATGATCCGAAGAGATTAAGAGGCAGTCTGGTTGCAAAATTAGCCAAGAATGTTAATGCTGACGGTGTAATATTCGCTCTGCTTAAGTTTTGCGAGGTTGAAGAGTATGATCAGCCGATACTGGTGGAAGATATCCAAAGAGAAAACATACCTGTTACAGTCTTAGAAGTTGACCAGCAATCTGGTAGTGCGGAACAAATCCGTACAAGAGTTCAAACATTTGCAGAAATGTTATAATTAATTATCAACTAAAAACAGTTGGAGGAGAGCATGATTTTTAAAAAAGAACACGAATTATTAAGAAAAACAGTAAAAGATTTTGTAGAAAGAGAAATGGCTGATTATCCTGAACAGGTGGATGAAACAAATGAAATCCCGCAGGAAGTCGTTGACAAGCTTGTAAAATACAAGTTTGTATCTCCAACCATTCCGAAGGAATTTGGTGGAGCCGGTGCCGACTATGTTTCTTATGTAATCATAATGGAGGAAATTTCAAGAAGATGCGCATCTACAGGTACATACGTTACTTCAATTTCTTCATTGGTAGGATTACCTCTGTTAAACTTTGGTACACAGGCGCAGAAGGAAAAATATCTAAAGGGTCTGGCTACAGGACAGCTTAAGGGATGTTTCGCTTTAACGGAGCCTAACGCGGGATCCGATGCCGGCGCAGGACAGACAATAGCTGTTGATAAGGGAGATTACTATGAATTAACAGGTAGAAAGTGCTTCATTACAAACGCCCCGTTTGCCGACTTTGCTATAATTTCCGCTATGACCGACAAGTCAAAGGGAACAAAGGGTATATCTACATTCATAGTTGAGTCTAAGTGGGAAGGCTTTTCTCACGGAGCACATGAGAACAAGATGGGTATCAGAGGAACACAGACATCCGATATCGTTCTTGAAAATGTTAAGGTTCCGAAAGAAAACCTCTTAGGAAAAGAAGGACAGGGCTTTAAGATAATGCTTAATACCTTGGACTATGGTCGTATAGGTGTGGCAGCTCAGGCACTGGGTGTGGCTCAGAGCGCATTAGACGAGGCAATAAAATATACTCAGGAGAGAGTACAGTTCGGAAGACCTCTATCCAAGTTCCAAAATACACAGTTCACAATAGCTGATATGGCTACAAAGGTACAGGCGGCAAGGCTCTTGGTATATGATGCGGCAGTTACCAAAGATTCAGGTGTAACACCGGGTCTGCAATCTGCTATGGCTAAGTATTATGCAGCCGAGGTAGCTAACGAGGTTGCTTATAAATCATTGCAGCTGCACGGCGGATATGGTTTCATTAAAGATTATCCGATTGAGAGAATTTACAGAGATGCAAGAATTATGTCCATTTATGAAGGTACTTCACAAGTACAGCAGATGGTTATTGCAGCCAATGTTATCAAGAAGAAATAAATAGCTAAATTAATTTAATTTATAAAATTGGAGGACTTATTTTGAGAATTTTAGTATGTGCAAAGCAAGTACCTGATACTACAGAGGTTCGTATCGACCCTGTAACCAGTACTTTAATTAGAGACGGAGTGCCAAGCATTCTAAATCCTGATGATGCTAACGCTTTAGAAGAGGCATTAAAAGTAAAAGATCAAAATCCTGATACTATAGTTACAGTCGTAACCATGGGTCCGCCACAGGCGGAGATAATGTTGCGTGAGTGCCTGGCTATGGGAGCTGATGAAGCTTATCTTGTTACAGACAGAGCTTTCGGCGGATCTGATACTTGGGCTACTTCAAATGCTATCGCTTCAGCTTGTAAAAAGATCGGAAACTATGATATAATCTTTGCGGGACGTCAGGCAATTGACGGTGATACAGCTCAGGTTGGACCACAGATAGCTGAAAAGCTGGGATTACCGCAGGTTACTTATGTTCAGAAATTTGAATACAATAACGGAACCGTTAGGGTGGAAAGACAGCTTGAGGACGGATATGAAGTAATTGAAATTAAGACACCTTGTATGTTGACTGCAATCAAGGAGCTTAATGAGCCAAGATATATGGCTGTTGACAAGATTTTCGATGCTATGCAGAAAGAAATCAAGACACTTACAATTAATGACTTAGATGTAGAGCCAACTCAAGTAGGATTAAAGGCTTCTCCAACAAGAGTTGCACGTTCATTTACGCCTCAACCAAAGGGCAAGGGAAAGATGCTTGAGGGAACAACCAAGGATAGAATCGAGCAGCTTGTTGTCGAATTAAAACAAAAGCACGTAATTTGATTGGAGGATTAAATGGATAATAGAGACATTAAACAATTCAAAAACGTATGGGTGTATGCTGAGCAGCGCCAGGGGAAATTAACTCCGGTAGTTATTGAATTATTAGGTGAAGGAAAAAAACTTGCTGATGCGATAGGAGTAGAATTATGTGCTTTCCTATCAGGTGAGAACGTAGATGATATTGCTCAGACACTGATTAAGTATGGTGCCAGCAAGGTTTACTATGCTAACAGCCCATTATTAAAGAACTACACAACAGATGCATACGCAAAGGTTTTAATCGATGCTATCGAAGAATACAAGCCTGAAGTGGTATTGGTAGGTGCTACACACGTGGGTCGTGATTTAGCTCCAAGAGTAGCCTCATCATTAGATACAGGTCTTACAGCTGACTGTACAAAGCTTGATGTAGATGAAGAAGATAAAAAATTAAGAATGACACGTCCTGCTTTCGGCGGTAACTTGATGGCTACCATCATTTGCCCTGAGGTTCGCCCGCAGATGGCAACAGTTAGACCGGGTGTTATGGATAAAGCTATTGAGAATGTTTCCAACAAGGGCGAGGTAATAAATGTTGCACTTAAGCTCACAGAGGCTGATATCAGAACAAAGGTATTAGATATCGTTAAGACAAAGAAGGATACAGTATCTTTGACAGACGCTGAAATCATTGTTTCAGGAGGTCTCGGAATCAAAAATCCTGACGGATTTAAGATGCTACAGGAATTGGCTGATGTTTTGGGCGGAACAATCGGTGCCTCAAGAGCGGCAGTTGATTCAGGATGGATTGATCATTCAAGACAGGTAGGTCAGACAGGTACAACAGTTAAACCTAAAGTGTATATTGCTTGCGGTATATCCGGAGCTATCCAGCACTTGGCAGGTATGCAGGAATCTGACATAATCATTGCTGTTAATACAAATGAATATGCTCCTATCTTTGATGTGGCTGACTATGGCATAGTGGGTGATGTTTATGATGTTATTCCAAAATTAACAGAATTATTGAAAGACGGAGCTCGTTTGGAGCAGTTATTTAAATAATCGAATAAACAATTTTGCAAACCTCTCTACTGTTCGGACAGTGGCGAGGTTTGTATTAAATTAAGCTAAAGTAAAGGAGGAAATTTTATATGGAAAACAAGAAAAAATCGGTATTTATGGTTATGTTTGCGGTTGCCTCTGTATGGTTCGGAACCCATGTGGGCGGCGGTTTTGCGACAGGAAATCAGACAGTTCAATTTTTTGTGGGATTCGGATTTCCATCGTTTTTTTTACCATTTTTAGCGATTTTGGCTATTGGATGGTGTTATTATAATGCAGCTGTTATGGCAAAAAATCATCAGGTTTACAGATATGACGAGCTGGCTAAGGAACTGTATGCACCATTTTCTACTGTTGGAAAGCTTTTTTTGGATATAGCATTCATTGTTCTGGTGGCAGTCGGAACAGGAATTGCAATAGCAGGCAGCGGTTCGTTACTTAAACAGCAGTTTAACTTAAATTATCATATCGGAATTGTTTTAACGGGAATAATTTTCTTTTTATTGACAATATTCGGTGCCGATGTGGTAAAGAAGGCATCCACAACTATTACTATACTGATACTCATATGTTTGACAATGCTTCTGATACCCGGGTTATCATCAGGTGCTAAGGGTATCTCCGATGCTTTTGCGGCTAAAAGCATCCCTGAAGGTAAAAATCTCATGGGAGCAGTCTGGTCTGCTTGCCAATACATAGGATTACAGACATTGGCGGTAGGAGCCGTTATCAGTGCCTCAGGAGATCTTAATTCTACAAAAAAATGTACAGGAATGTTTATTATAGGCACAATTATAAACGGTGTTATGATAGCTTTATCGGCTATGATGATTATAGGATATATCTCGGGAATGGAAGGTGAACAGCTTGTGTTACCCATATTGACGATAGCAAAGCAGTTAAACATTCCGGCTCTTGAGTGGGCTTACACGCTCATATTGTTTTTAGCATTTATCTCAACGGGTGTGGGACTTATATTCGGTCTTGTAACAAGGCTTGAAAATGTTATATTACCGTCTATTGATCTTTCCAAGAGAAGAATGATTATATCAATAGTATCGATGGTGGTATCCGTATCATTATCGGTGTTCGGACTTATGAAGCTCGTAGCTGTCGGATATAGATGGCTTGGAAGAGTATCCATATTTGCTTTGGTGATACCTCTTGCTATTGTTGCCCCTATAAAGAACATCAAGTTTAAAAAGGAACATCCGGATGTGGAATAGAAGTACATTAGACAAAGAATTCTCATTTTGATTGAAATTTCAATTAAAATGAGAATTCTTTATTTATTTTTATGGAATTATATAATTGTATAGTTACATATCAGTATCTTTATCAAGCACTTCTCCTGACATTGCATCAATTTCATATTCATATTTTACATTACCACGATAAAATTCAATGTCATACACCTTTTTACCGTCATCGTTGTCAAGCTTTGTTTTTATAAAGCTAACCTCCGATGTTTTTAAGCCCGCATCCTTAAGAGCAATGGATTTAGCTTTTTTCAGACTTATTGAGGAATCTGATTTAACCATATTTTGTATTTTATTATTTTTTTGAGAAATGGTGTAGTTTTCAATATCGGTGTCCTTAGAAAGTATCTCTCCCGACATTGCATCAATTTCGTAGTCATATTCTACATTACCGCTATAAAATTCAATGTCATATACCATTTTACCGTCATCGTTGTCAAGCTTTGCTTTTACAAAGGTAACCTCCGATGTTTTTAAGCCCGTGTCTTTAAGAGCAATAGATTTAGCTTTTTTCAGACTTATTGAGGAATCTGATTTAACCATATTTTGTGTTTTATTATTTTTTTGAGAAATGGTGTAGTTCTCAATATCGGTGTCCTTAGAAAGTATTTTCCCCGACATTGCATCAATTTCGTAGTCATATTCTACATTACCGCTATAAAATTCAATGTCATATACCATTTTACCGTCATCGTTGTCAAGCTTTGTCTTTACAAAGGTGATATCAGATGCCTTTAAGCCTGCATCTTTAAGAGCAACAGATTTTGCTTTCTTTAGATTAATCTCTTTGCGAGCGGCATATACAGGTGCTGAAGCCGCAGATAAGCTGAATATAAGCGATAGAGCAAGTCCTGTGATAATGTACCTTGATGTTTTACTATCAGTTTTCATAAATTAAACTCTCCTTTAAATTGATTATGGAATGAGGTTGACATTTAATATTTATGATCTCACATTTAAATGCAACTTTTTTCCATATTTATTGTAATTGAATTCTACAAATCTTTTAATTAAATGTCAATAGTTTTTTCAGTTTTTTGTTCAATTCGGTAAATCAATGAAACAGATGAGAAAATGCCTTAATTATGTGATTTTGATGATGGTCGTTAAATACATTGAGGACTTCTGGCTTTAATTTATACAAAAATTGCAATAGATTTTATTCTTTATTTGTGATATTATTATCAACGGATGATATCATTATATTCTTAAAATAGAAGTTATAATGTTTTTAAAGGCTTTTTAAGTATTTGATTTTCAGAAAATAAAACAGTTGTAATTTGAAAGGAGAGAAATGGAAAAAATAAAGATTATTTGCGACAGTTTATCCGACATCAAGGAAGAATATATAGAAAAGTACGACATAGAGTTTATGCCGCTTACTATATTTATAGGTGATGAACAATATAGAGATAGGATTGATATTAAGACTGAGGAGTTTTATAGGAGAATAAGATCCGAGCGTGTAGTTCCGAAAACCTCGCAAATTACCTATACGGATTTTTATAATGTCTTTGACAAATACTTAAAAGAGGGCTATCAGATTTTATATATTTCTGCTGCTGCATCCGCTACGGGTACGTATCAAAGTGCGGTAATGGCAAGCCTTGATTGTGACAGCAGCAGAATAAGAATAGTTGATTCCAATACTCTATGCTTCGGTATTGCCGTATTATTAATAGAGGCTGGGAAATTACGTGATGAGGGGCTGTCTATTGATGAAATAGTAGCAAAAATAGAAGCGCTTAAGTCAAAGATCTACGTAACATTTTTTTGTGATGACCTTGAACATTTAAGACGGGGAGGTAGAATATCGGCTATAAAGGCCGTGCTCGGTACAGTTTTAGGTATCAAGCCTATTTGTGTAATAAAGGAGGGATTGGTAGAAAATGTGGCAAATGCAAGAGGGAAAAGCAATGTTGTGAGTAAGCTTATAGAGGTAGCTAAGGCGAACGGTATATCAGATCTTTCAGATCAGGAGATCTACATAGGTTATACCGACGACATAAAGGAAAGAGACAGGCTTTCGGATGCTATTATGACCGCTTTTCATCCTAAGGCTGTGCATCTGTTTATGATAGGCTGCGGTATAGGTACACATGGGGGTCCCGGAACTACGGGCTTTATCTGTTTTAAAAAATAGGAGGAATTATGGCGGATGATATGAGAGATCGCAAATCGGCTTTATGCAATTTAAAAATACTTGATTTCACAACCCTGCTGCCCGGTCCATACGCAACACTTATGCTGGCGGACTTGGGTGCCGAGGTGGTGAAAATCGGCTCCAAATCAAAGCTGGATCTTGTGTATGAAATGGGAGAAAAAGATAAGGAGCTGGGGTTGAATGCCAACCAGCTTTGGTTAAACAGGAATAAGAAAACGGTTTCATTAAATTTGAAAAAATCGGAGTCAATAGAGATAGTTAAGAAAATGATAATGGAATATGATATAGTTATTGAGCAGTTCAGACCGGGTGTTATGGAAAGGCTCGGTTTGTCTTACGATGTACTCAGCAAAATAAATCCGAAGCTGATATATTGCTCCGTTTCCTCTTACGGAAACACGGGACCGCTTAAAGATGTGGCGGGGCATGACATCAATTTTTTGGCAAAGAGCGGACTCTTATCAATATCCGGACGCAAAAATTATGGACCGTCTTTGATGGGTACACAGCTGGGAGATATAGCAGGTGGTGCATTACATGCAGTTATCGGTATTTTGGCTGCGGTTAATTACAGAAGCATGACGGGAAATGGACAATACATCGATATTTCCATGCT
The DNA here is from genome assembly GCA_041844335.1 of Lachnospiraceae bacterium. Taxonomy (GTDB): domain Bacteria; phylum Bacillota; class Clostridia; order Lachnospirales; family Lachnospiraceae; genus CAUUFM01. Next base: position 19,466 of record JBGZAX010000010.1, on the reverse strand, counting down.
GGATACCATTATTCCCATGAACAGCTTTGAGGGTGCGGATTATTTGTTAAACGGAGGAAAAAAGACCAGAGAGGGCTTCGAGCTGAACGGTGCCGGAATTTATGATATTTATGAAACATCCGATAAGGAATATTTAGCAATAGGTTCCTTAGAGCCGAAATTTTTAAAAGCCCTGGCTACAGCTGTTGATATGCCGGAGCTTATTGATGCGGGGGCTACGCCTAAGGACAACGGGGCTCTGAAAAACAGGTTCAGACAGCTGATAGGATCAAAAACTATGTCTTATTGGTTGAAAAAATTTGATAGGCTTGACGCCTGCATTGAAAAGGTACTTGACTTTGAGGAGGCGTTTGAAAACGATCCACAGATAAAGGAAAGAGCTATGATAGTTGAGGTTGATTCGGGTGAGAAGAAGGTAAGGCAGTTTGCTATGCCGATAAAGCTATCCGAGTCTAAGGTTGAATATAGGCATACAGGAAAGGAGATAGGCTATGATACGTTTGATGTATTGAAAAAGTATGGTTGTAGTGAAGGCGAGCTGGAAAAATTAGCTTTTGACGGAGTTTTTGATTAAAGCGTGTAGGCAATTTTGTCAATTTAAGCTTTACTTGTGAACAGGAGGGGAAAAATGAGAATTTTTGAAAACAAAAAGCAAAAGGCATTCAGGCAGGAGCCGGCTGTGACAGGCGTGCAATTAAAATGGAATGAAAAAATTTCCACCAGGATAGCAGCACAGATAGCCGCCGTTATCTTTTTTGTAATGGCTATTTTAACAATCATTGTTATTTTCAACAATATGACCAGAATAAAGAAAAATGTAAGCAAAATTTTTGAAAATTTTGCCATAGAAAATTCAAAAGAGGTCACATTTAAGATAACCACCGCAAATACGGTAAATGAGCTGTTGTTCGACTACACACTGAAAAAATATAAGGATATCACAGCTGATGATACAGCCGGAACACTACATTTAAGCAAAATATATGCAAACGGTCTTAAGCTTAATGAAAAGCAGCATTACGCTGAAGAATTCTATATAGATATTCTTATGAGCAGTATTGCCAATCACGATCTGTTAACCGGAGCCGGGATTTATTTTGAGCCATATGCATTTAATAAGAATACGAAAGAATATGCAATCTATGTTAACAACGGCTCTATCGGTACCGATGACTATACACAGATAAAGGGCAGTGACGGATATTTTGAAGAGACTTGGTACAAAAATGTTATAAATGACGGCGAAGCGTCAATAAGCGAACCTTATAAATACGACGGTATGACAATTTTAACATTGGCAACTCCCGTAATTATTGACAATAAAATAGTGGCTGTGCTGGCTGTCGATATAAATTTAGATGAATTTAAAACATTGGTCAGCTATGATGAAAGCTATAAAACCATGATAGCAGGTCTACTGAGTGAAAGCGGCAGTGTACTGTATCATAGTACAAGGGGAGAGAAGGCTGTCGGGCAGCCGTTAAGTGTTTTAATTCCTGATCCTAAAGAGCTTTCTGTGATTAAGGGTAAGCTGGATGAAAAACAGCCTTTTGTCGGAAACATAACCTCGCAGAATAAAAAACTTTATTTAGGATATTTTGTGCCTGTGGTTGCAGGCGGTGAAACATGGTGGGCATATACTGCACTTCAAAGAGACGATCAGCTAAAGGATGTTTATGTCCTTGTGGTTACAATGGCATCTATATCCATAGTATCATTGGTGGGGCTTATAATAATCATATCAGCAAGTATAGTTAAGGGCTTAAGACCTTTAGGACAGCTTAGTGAGGCGGCACAGGCTTTGAAATCCGGAGACTTCGGCTATGAAATAACATATATGAATCGTGATGAAATAGGACATACTTGCAGCCTTATATCATCGGCATTTGTGGGATTGAAGCAAACGATCTTGGAAATACAGGAATGGATGCAATCATTAGCATCTCAGGACTTTACACTTAGACCGCAGACAGATTTTGTCGGAGAGTTTGTATCCATACAAAACTCCTATGACAGCTTACTTGATACATTAAACGATGCTTTTGGAAGTATAAATATTGCAGCCGCTCAGATAAATCAAGGAGCGAATCAGGTATCCGAGGGAGCACAGGATTTATCACATGGAGCTACAGAGCAGGCTGCAAGTGTACAGGAGCTGTCGGCGTCTATTGCGGAGATAAATGAGGGTATACAAAAAAATGCCGATGAGACCGTAGAGGCAAATAACATAGTAGTATCTGCGGCACAGGAGCTTGAGCAAAGCAGTGCAAGCATGAGCGAGCTTATGGTGGCTATGGAGGAAATAACAAATGTGTCCAATGAAATAAGTAAGATAATAAAAACAATAGACGATATAGCATTTCAGACCAATATATTGGCATTAAATGCGGCGGTTGAGGCAGCCAGAGCCGGGGAGGCGGGCAAAGGCTTTGCGGTCGTAGCGGATGAGGTGAGAAATTTAGCCGGTAAATCCGCCGAAGCGGCAAAGAGTACCACGACTCTTATAGAAAATACTATGGCAGCCGTAGCTAAGGGCAGCAGTTTAGCCGATAGAACCTCTAAGTCTATGGATGTGGTGGTAACTAAGATAAATGATGTGACCAACAGCGTAGAAAACATTGCAAAATCATCCAGGGGGCAGGCTGAATTTATATCACAGATTACCATAGGTATAGATCAGATATCGTCCGTAGTTCAGACCAATTCCGCTACCAGCGAGGAAAGTGCGGCAGCAAGCGAAGAGCTGGCGGCACAGGCGGGTGTGCTGGAAAGTCTGATAAGAAAGTACAAGCTTGAGTCTTGAGGACAGGTTTCAGACGGAAATAACTATAGACTTGTATGAGAGCTAAAAAAAGCATTTCGGGTAAAAAGCTTGGAATGCTTTTTTTTTTAATAATCCGGCAATGTTTTCCTATATAATACATTAAAGTTTTAAAATTGTTACATTTGGTTAAAATGTCCATCATGGTTAGTTATTTGTGTTGACATGCAACCTCAGATATAATATTATATTAAAATATTTCACAGATATAAATGTGGTAAAATTTAATAAAAATAATTATGCGGAGGTATGTTTTGTGAAACTATTTAAAGGAAAGAATAGTGCTGTGATTGAAAAGGGGGATGCAAGAGGAGAGAAAGAACTGAGATTTAAGGAACAAATATCTACCAAAATTTCTCTCAAGTTGGCTGTTATTATTTTAGCGGTGCTGACTGTTTTAACTATAGTGGTTATAATCAGCAGTACCGCCAGAATCACCAAAAATACAAATAAAATTTTTACCAACTATGCTATAAACAATCGAAAAGAGGTCTTAAATAAGATGAAAGTTGCAGGTATCATCTCGGAAACTGCAAGAGATTATACTTTGGAACATTTGGATAAATTCGGTCATTACGGATCTGCAGAACATCAGAGAAACAGCCAGATATACGGCGGAGCCTTGAGTCTGACTGATGAACAGTACGATGCTGAAAGCTATTATATAAACACATTCAAGAGTATTGCAGCTAATCACAGTCTTATACATGGTTGCGGTATCTTTTTTGAGCCTTATGTTTTCAGTAAAAAACAGGAAAAATTTTGCATGTATGTGGGAACTTGGAATGCAACATCTGATAAAACATCAGATTTTCACGTGGGTTTGGAATATTTGGAAAGAGAGTGGTATGTTGATGCAATCAGTACGAAAAAGCCGGTTATTACAGAGCCCTATTTAGATATTGCAGATGGAAAAAGTATGGTAGTCAGTACCGCAACACCAATATTATCAGCAGACAGAGCCATAGGAGTAATTTTAGTGGATATAAAACTGTCGGAATTTTCAAGCATTACTGGAAGTGACGAATCATTTAAGACTATGTTTTCGGCTCTGATTAACGAAAACGGTAAGCTGCTTTATCATAGTTCATTGGGAGAAAAGGCGATAGAATATTCTATTGACACTATGATTGTAAATAAAAAGCATTTGGATAAGGTAAACGAGAATATTACAAAAGGACAGGGGTTTACAGCCAAAGTTACGGCAAATGATAACCAACTATATATGAGTTATTTTGAGCCGGTAGAGATTGCCGGTCAAACGTGGTGGATAGTGACTGCCTTACAGAATAAAGATTTGCTTAAGGACGTATTTAATCTTATTGTGACTATGGTTGTTATTTCAGTAATTTCTATCGTGCTGTTGGTGGTCATATTGTCGCTCAGTATAAAGAAAGGCTTGCGACCGTTGTCGGAGCTGAGTTTGGCTGCGGGAGCACTTGAGGCGGGAGATTTCAGCTTTAATATAAGTTACTCCCGTAGAGATGAAATAGGACTTACCAGTCAAAAAATGTCAAGAGCCTTTGCACAGCTTAAAAACACCATATTGAATATCAGAAATTGGATGCTGGCACTTGAAAATCAGGATTTCACACAAAGGCCTGATAACAATTTTGTCGGAGAATTTGTATCTATACAAAATTCCTATGACAGTTTACTTGATACATTAAACAACACTTTTGGAAGTATAAATACCGCAACCGCCCAAATAAATCAAGGAGCGAATCAGGTATCCGACGGAGCACAGGCTTTATCCCAGGGAGCCACGGAGCAGGCTGCCAGTGTAGAAGAGCTGTCTGCGTCTATTGCGGAGATAAATGAAGGTATACAAAAAAATGCCGATGAAACCATAGAAGCCAATAATATAGTGGTATCTGCGGCACGTGAGCTTGAGCAAAGCAGTGCAAGCATGAGTGAGCTGATGGCGGCAATGGAAGAGATAACAAATGTTTCCAATGAAATAAGCAAGATAATAAAAACAATAGATGATATAGCATTTCAGACCAATATATTGGCATTAAATGCAGCAGTTGAGGCAGCCAGAGCCGGAGAGGCGGGCAAGGGCTTTGCAGTGGTAGCGGATGAGGTAAGAAATTTAGCCGGTAAATCCGCCGAAGCGGCGAAGAGTACTACTACTCTTATAGAAAATACTATGACAGCTGTAGAAAAGGGCAGCAGTTTAGCCGATAAAACATCTAAGTCTATGGATGTGGTGGTAACCAAGATAAGTGACGTGACAAACAGCGTGGAAAACATTGCGAAGTCATCTAAGGGACAGGCTGAATCCATATCACAGATTACCATAGGTATAGATCAGATATCGTCTGTAGTTCAGACAAATTCCGCTACCAGTGAGGAAAGTGCGGCGGCAAGCGAAGAACTGGCGGCACAGGCTAATATTTTAGAGGATCTGATCACGAAGTTCAAGCTTGAAGAGTGAGAAAATGGTATAAATTATTTACCAAAGGATTAAAATTGATTTTTATCATAAATTTGGGATTCAGGGGTAATTTATAAAAAAATACCCCTTGAATTTTATATTCATATATGATAATATACAAAGGTTAGAGCAGTTGTTTTTGACTGCCGGTATCTCTTGTCGGAAACAAGAGTGAAAAAACTGTTAAAGAAAATGAGGTGTAATATAATGAAAGTTGAAGTTCATCCAAATTATCAAGAAGCAACTGTTACTTGTAACTGCGGTAATACCTTTAAAACAGGATCCACAAAGGAAAATATTCACGTGGAAATCTGTTCAAAATGTCATCCTTTCTACACAGGACAGCAAAAGGCTGCTGCTGCTAGAGGTCGTATTCATCAGTTTAACACAAGATACGGCATTAAAGCGGAACAATAGAAGACTTAATATTCTCTATATAAATGGGTTGGGCTTAGTTGCTCTACCCGTTTTTACTGTGAGCATTTAATTATTTTGGAGCGGAAGCAGCGTTTTCGGCAATTCAAATTAGAATTTATAGCACGAAGAGGTAAATTTATTGAAAAATTGTGACATAGGCGGGCAGGCTTTAATTGAGGGTATATTTATGCGTTATAAAAATGACATAGCAATTGCCGTAAGAAAGCCTGATAATGAAATAATAATAAAAAAAGAAAAGATAAAACAAAATGATTTCATCGAAACGTTAAAAAAATTTCCTATTATAAGGGGAATTGTCAGCTTTTGCGAATCGCTGGCGGTCGGGTATACGGCTCTTGAGTATTCCGCAGGATTTATTGAAGATAATGATCGGAAAAAAACAAATAAAAATGATGATAAAATTTTTATGGCTTTCACAATGCTTTTATCAACCGTTTTGGCTGTATCAATTTTTATTATCTTGCCATATCTCTTAGCCGGTATACTTAAAAACACAGGTGTTGGAAGAATCGGCATTTCAATAGCCGAGGGCATTATTCGTATTGCGGTATTTTTTGCTTATATGATTTTAGTATCTTCGGCAAAGGATATAAGACGTGTTTTTATGTATCACGGAGCGGAGCATAAGTGTATAAACTGCATAGAAAACGAGCTTGAGCTTAATGTGGATAACGTGATGAAATCATCGAGGTTTCATAAAAGATGCGGAACGGGATTTTTATTTTATATAATCATCATTTCCGTGATTTTATTTATGTTTATTAAGGCTGATACGTTTTTATTAAGAGTTTTGATAAGATTGCTTTTAGTGCCTATAATTGCAGGCTTATCTTATGAGCTGTTAAAGCTGACAGGTAAAACTGACAATGCTTTTATTAGAATTTTCACCAAGCCTGCATTATTTTTTCAAATGTTTACCACGAGGGAGCCGAGCAGTGATATGGTGGAGGTAGCAATATCCGCTATCAAGGCTCTTGAAATTGAGGAAGCTTTATGAAGCTTTATGAGGTTTTGGCTTACGGAGCAGATAAATTAATGGCGGTTGATGACCCGGAATATGATACCGATGCGAGACTTTTACTTGAGTTCTGCTTTAATTTTGACAGGATACAGTATTTTCTTCAATCAAAAGATGAGGTGCCTTACGAAAAATTTAAGGAATATGATCTCCTTTTAAATAGGCGTATAAATAATGAACCTGTGCAATATATCACCGGCAGGGCATTTTTTATGGGACATGACTTTTTTGTAAACAGAGAGGTGCTTATTCCAAGATTTGACACGGAAATCTTGGTGGACACCGTTCTTAGGTTTGCAAAGCCTGAAATGAGTATACTTGATATGTGTACGGGAAGCGGCTGTATTATTTTATCGATTTTATCCGAGATAAGGGCAAATGCGGTGGGAGCCGATATATCGGAGGGGGCATTGTCCGTTGCGAAAATAAATGCCGAAAGACTGGGAATATCATTAAAGTTGATAAAAAGCGACCTGTTTGAAAACATTAACGGAAAATTTGATATTATCGTCTCCAATCCGCCTTATATAAGCCCTGCCGAAATGGCATCACTTGAAAAACAGGTTGTAGATTTTGAGCCTAAAATAGCACTTGAGGCTGACGATAACGGGTTTTTCTTTTACAAAGAAATTGTAAAGAACAAGAAATTTTTAAAAAATGGCGGTATGCTTTTTTTTGAGATCGGACATACACAGTCTTTTGAGATTTTTAAGCTGCTTAAGGATGAGGGATTTAAAGATATAAATATTGTGCGTGACTTAAGCGGAATTAACAGAGTGGTTTATGCGAGGAAGGAATGAATATGGATATTATTGTTGAAAAATTAGTCCCTCTTGTGAGCAGATATGAGGAAATCACAAGAGAGCTGGGATTTCCCGACATTACAGGAGATCAGAACAGATACAGAAAGCTTATGATAGAGCAAAATGATCTTTTACCTCTTGTTACCGCTTATAATGAGTATAATAATGCGCAAAACTCGGAAAAAGAGGCTCTTGAGCTGCTGGATATCGAAAAAGATGAGGATATTCGTGATCTTGCAAAGGAGGAGCTCAGCAAGGCAAGGGTAAGCATGGAGGAGCTCATAAAAAAGATTAATGTGTTGCTTATACCGAAGGATCCTAATGATGATAAAAATGTTGTGGTTGAAATCAGGGCGGGAGCCGGAGGAGATGAGGCGAGTCTTTTTGCCTATGAAATATACAGAATGTATATCAGATATGCGGAGAGCAGAAACTGGAGGGTGGAAACCATAAGTACCAATGAAATAGGACTTGGCGGCATGAAAGAGGTCGTTTTTATGATTAACGGACGAGGAGCATACTCTCAGCTCAAATATGAGAGCGGTGTTCATAGGGTGCAAAGAGTTCCCGAAACGGAATCAGGCGGCAGAATACACACCTCTACCATTACCGTAGCTATAATGCCGGAGGCTGAAGAGATAGATGTGCAGCTTGATATGAATGATTGTAAATTTGATGTGTTCAGGGCATCGGGCAACGGAGGACAGTGCGTAAATACCACTGATTCTGCGGTCAGACTTACACATAAGCCCACAGGTATTGTCATATCATGTCAGGACGAAAAGTCTCAGCTTAGAAATAAAGAAAAGGCTTTAAAGGTTTTAAGAGCTAAGCTCTATGAGCTTGAGTGTGAAAAAAAGCATAATGAAGAGGCATCCACACGTAAGAGCCAGATTGGAACCGGGGACAGATCCGAAAAAATCAGGACCTACAATTTTCCACAGGGGCGTGTGACCGATCATAGAATTAAACTCACACTATATAAGATTGATGAGATTATAAACGGGGATATACAGGGCATTATTGATGCATTAACAGCTGCCGATCAGGCATTAAAGCTGTCCGGTAATTAAATATAGATATAAATATTTAAGGAAACAAGATGAGTATAAATAATGAAAACAACGAAAATATAATAATTTCTGATTATGCGGAGCTTATGCAGCAGTCTTATATCGACTATGCTATGAGTGTCATCATATCAAGAGCAATTCCCGATGTAAGGGACGGCTTAAAGCCTGTTCAAAGGCGTACCTTATTTGATATGTATGAGCTTGGTTTGACATCCGATAAGCCATATAAGAAATGTGCAAGGGTTGTCGGCGACACTATGGGTAAATATCATCCACACGGAGACAGCTCTATTTATGAATCGCTTGTCATTATGTCACAGAGCTTTAAAAAGGGAATGACAATGGTTGACGGTCACGGAAATTTCGGCTCAATAGAGGGCGACGGAGCCGCCGCTATGCGCTATACCGAATGTAGGCTGAAAAAGGTCAGTGAAGAGGCTCTTCTAACCGATCTTGATAAGGACGTGGTGGACTTTGTTTCAAATTTTGACGACTCTTTATTAGAGCCGGAGGTTTTACCGTGCAGGCTGCCTAATATACTTATAAACGGAGCCGAGGGTATAGCGGTCGGAATGGTCACAAACATACCGCCACATAATATTTCAGAGAGTATAGATGCTCTAATTTATATTATAAAAAATGAAAATCCCGATCTTGACAGTTTAATGAATATATTAAAGGGACCTGATTTTCCGACCGGAGGAAGTATTGTAAACAAGAGCGAATTAAAGGATATCTATGAGAACGGAACCGGACGCATCAGATTGAGAGGGACAGCCGCTATAGAGGAGATAAAGGGAAAGCCGCGGATTGTGATATCTGAAGTTCCTTATACAATGATAGGGGCAGGCATAAATAAATTTCTTGTGGATATTGAAAATTTGGTTGAGAGTAAACGGTTAAATGATGTCGTAAATATTTCAAATATGAGTTCCAAGGATGGAATAAGGATAGTAATTGAGCTTAAAAAGGGAGCTGATGCACAGGGAATATTAAATCTGATCTATGGTAAAACCAAGCTTGAGGATACTCTATCGGTTAATATGCTCACCGTGTCGGAGGGTAAGCCTAAGGTGATGGGACTTATTGATATTCTTAAAGAGGTGGGAGATTTTCAGACGGGAATTTTTACCAGAAAATATAATACCCTGCTTAAAAAGGAACAGTCGAAAAAAGAGATCGAAGAGGGGTTGCTTAAGGCTATTGATGTGATTGACGTGATAATAGCCGCTCTTCGCGGAGCAAGAACGGTATCTGACGTTAAGCTCTGTCTTACAACAGGAGATACTAAAAACATAAGCTTCAGAAGTAAGGAATATGAAGATATTGCAAAGAGCTTTGATTTTACGCAAAAACAGGCGAATGCAATTTTAGAAATGCGAATGCAAAAGCTTGTGGGACTTGAGCTTGAGATACTGCAAAGAGAGTATGACAAAACCTTAAAAAACATTGAAGAATATGCCGCCATCCTCTCTGATAAGGAGAAGCTTAAGAGCAAAATTATTCAGGAGCTTAACAGGTTAAAAAAGCTGTTTGGCAGGGAGAGGTGTACAAGGATAGTTGACAGCGAATCCGTCACTGTTTCTGATATCGATATAGTGGAGCAGGATATTACAGTTCTGGTTGATAAGCTTTTTTATATAAGAGCGGTTGAAAGAGCCATATATGACAGGAATAAGGCGACGTCGGATGCGGACAATAATTTTGTCTTAAACATTAAAAACACCGACAAAATCTGTATTTTTACGGATAATGGAAAGATGTATCTGATTAAAGCAAGAGATTTAAGTATCGGAAAGCTTAAAGATAAGGGAATTCCTCTTGATAATATTTCAGGAATTAATACAGCTGATGAAAGCATAGTTTATTTCACAGGCTTTGAGGATCTGAAAAGCAAGGAGCTGTTGTTTATTACCGAAAAATCCATGCTGAAAACGGTTCAGGGTTCTGAATTCGATGTGACCTCCAAAAAGAGTATCGTTTCGACCAAATTGCTCGAAGATGACAGGCTGGTTTGTATACTTGAAATAAATGATGAAACAAATGTAGTGTTGAAGACCTGCGGTGATATTTATTTAAGATTCAGATTGAGTGAAGTGTCGAAAATGAAAAAAAATTCTGTCGGTGTCAGAGGAATGAGGCTTGAAAGAGGCGATCTCATAGAGAAAGCCGAGGTGTTTACTCCAATAGAAAATTCGGATGATGAGCTTAAAGCCTTTCCATTATTCAGGGATATTTCGGATGATGTTAATATGGAGACTGATAAAAAAATAAGGTTTTATTCCTCTTTAAGATTGGCAAAAAGGGATACCAAGGGAAGCCGTGTAAATGATTGAAATATTTAAAAGAAAATGTTAAAATAGAAATATTAATAGAGTAAATCAAACAGGAATGATAGGAGGTTTAAATGAAAAAAATAACCAAAATAATAAAACCAATTTTATTCGTTTCAACATTTGTTTTGGTTCTGATAACTGTAAAAATGAATTCAAATGCAGATGACAGAATGAAGGAGTTTTTTGATAATGCCGTTTTGACCGGAGATTCAGTGGCAAAGCATTTCGGGAACTATGCTTATAAGCATAAAAAGGTATTACCGGGTAAGATGACTTTTTTAGCGGAGGGCAGTTTTTCTTTGCATAATGCGGTAAGGTCTACGAGTGACAAGAATGCGGTTTTTCCAATTTATAAGGGTAAAAAGATGAAGATAGAAGACTCTATCGCACTTATAAAGCCTAAATATCTCTTTATGTTTTTCGGAATGAATGATCTTGGGATAGATAGTGCTGAAAAATGTTTAAAAATGTATGATGAACAGATTGACAGGATACAAAAAAATTGCGGAAATAATTTAAAAATCTTTATTATAAGCACCACATATTTACATTCAAATAAGGCGAATGCCGGTAAAAATTTGAATAATAGAAATATCAAAAGGTTTAATTCCTTATTAAAAAATTATTGTGAAACAAAAAATAAAGCGACTTTTGTAGATTTGGCCGACAGATTAAAGGATAAAAAGGGAAATTTAAAGGATGAGTATTGCAATGATAAGTACTGTCATCACACCGAAAAAGCCTTTAAGATTTGGGCAAAGGTATTAAAAGAGACTGCTAAAAAGGAGATAGAAAGATAATGAAAAAATTGGCTGTTATAGGACTTTGTGTGATACTTTGCTTTGTAGCTGTTTCCTGTAAATCGAATAATACCGCCGATAAAAACGGCAACAATTCTGAAATGAGTAAAAAAACCGAAAATGAAACATCAAAAACCGCCACACAGATTTATGATGAGATAAAGGCTCTTGATGTATTGCCGGAAATGTTTGAGATGGAAGCGGAATATATTTCAAGCTATTATGATATAGATGCGGAAAAACTGTCAAATTATGTATTTTCCACATCATTAGTCAGCATCCGGGTGGATACTGTCATTATAGCTACTGTAAAGGACAGTGCGGATCTGGATGATATGAAGCTTAAAATACAGAGTTTCAGACAGGCAAAAGTTCATGAAATGAAGGACTACCTCGCCGATCAGTATGAGATAGTCAATAAATCCAAGGTAAAAACAAAGGGGAATACGGTGTATCTGGTGATTTCCGAAAAGTCCGACGAGATTGAGAAGATAATAGATGCGGGCATAAAATAATTCAGGAGGGATTATTTAAGTGGTATTTAGCAGTATTCCTTTTATATTTATGTTTCTCCCTATTTTTGCATTATTTTATTATGCGGTTCCTTTTAAAGCAAAAAACTATGTTTTGCTTGTATTCAGCTTGATATTTTATGCTTGGGGTGAGCCGATATACATATTATTAATGCTTATCGTCACTATAATAAATTTTATTGCGGGGCTTTTGATAAACTATTTTGACAATAATAATTTAAAAAGAAAGCTGGTTATAATTTCAGCTGTGATACTGAGTATTGCAGCTCTTTGCTATTTTAAATACGCGGATTTTTTAATAGATATTGTAAATGGCATAATAGGTAGTGATATAGCACACAGAAATATAAGGCTGCCTATAGGAATCAGCTTTTTTACATTTCAGACACTGAGCTATACTATAGATTTGTATAAAAGGGAGATAGAAGTAGAGAAGAACTATGCATTTTTCCTGATGTATGTATCAATGTTTCCGCAGCTGATAGCAGGACCCATTGTAAGATTTGCCACTGTTCAAACCGAACTCAGAAACAGAAATATTACCGGACAGGGAATTTGCGACGGTTTTTTGAGGTTTTGCTTAGGATTTTTTAAGAAGGCTTTAATTGCTGATCAGATGGGTATGCTTTGGGAAAACTTTAATTCCATGAGCATAAGCAATATGTCTTTTTTAGGCTCATGGCTTGGACTTTTATCTTTTACGCTGCAGCTATATTTTGATTTTTCCGCATATAGTGATATGGCAATAGGAATGGGAGAGATGATGGGCTTTCATTTCCTGGAAAACTTCAATTATCCCTTGTCGTCATTATCTATTACAGATTTTTGGAGGCGTTGGCACATTTCTATGTCTACATGGTTCAGGGATTATATCTATATTCCTCTGGGAGGAAATCGCTGTGACGGACTTAGAAGATTCAGAAATATTTTAATTGTGTGGTTTACGACCGGTCTTTGGCATGGAGCATCTTGGAATTTCGTGCTTTGGGGCATATTTCATGCTTTCTTTTTATTGCTTGAAAAAAATGTGTATGGAAGATTTCTTGAAAAACTGCCTAAAATCATCAGAAACATATATTCTGTTATCTTGATCGTGACAGGCTTCGGAATATTTGCGATGACTGATTTTGTCAGAATGTTTGATTATTTTAAAGTTGCCTCAGGTATAAGCAAACCATCTTTTGTAGGAGCTGACTTCTACTATAATTTGAATAATTTTAAAATTATACTTTTAATTACCATTTTGCTTGCATATCCGATTTATCCTTATCTTAGAGACAGACTGTATATGTCCGGCAGCAAGGGAGTGAGAATTGTCGCACAGGTCGCATTTTTAGGTGTCTTCGTATGCCTATTTTTGATAAGCGTATCGAGCCTTGTCTCTGACAGCTACAGCCCTTTTCTTTATTTTAGATTTTAATTATGGAGTTTACTTATGCAAAAACAACAGTATTCGAGGTTAATTACAATATTAAGTTCTCTTATAATAGCTGTTTTCAGTATTTTATTCATTTTTACCAATCCGGAAAAATATAAAAAAGAGCCGATATTTTCAGAAAATGAGAACAGGTACTTAAGTACGTTACCGAAAATCAGCTTTAAGAGTTTGCAGGACGGCTCAGCTATGCAAAGTCTTGAGGATTGGTTCTCAGATCATTTTGTGATAAGAGATTTTTTTATGAATATAAGGGCGGGATCTGAAAAACTGCTCGGCAAGACGGAAATAAATGATGTCTATTTGTGCAAGGACGGTTTTTTTATTGAAAAGCCTAAGGACTACAACAGGCTTGACAAAATAGCACAGATTTTAAGGTCTTTTAATGATAAAATCAATGGAAAAGATGTATCCTTAATGCTTGTACCCACTGCTATTACAGTATATTCCGATAAATTGCCGGCTAATGCTGATGCCGGCGGTCAAATTGATTATATGAACAAGCTTTACGAGCGGTCGGGGATAAGAAGGATGGATGTGAGTAAGGCTTTACTCTCAGCTGCCGATGAATATAATGCAAATATCTCTGAAAACAATCTGTATTATAGACTTGATCATCATTGGACATCTCTTGGAGCATATATTGCCTATACCGAGTTCTGTAAGGAAAAGGGCATAGCTGCGGTTCCTTTAGAAAAATTGAATAAGCGGAAGGTATCTGATGATTTTAGGGGAACTGTTTATTCAAAGGTTAATGATTTCAGCATAAAAGGCGAAGCAATGTATTCTTATGACAACAGAGACAGAGTGAAAGTCAGATATTCTGATATTGATAAAGATTTTGACACACCTTATGCTGAAGAATATTTAAATAAGAAAGATAAGTATTCGTATTTTCTTAATAATTTACATGGATATGCCTGTATTGAGAATTTGGATAGTGCAAATGATAAAGAGCTTGTTATCATAAAAGACAGCTATGCCAACTGTTTTATTCCTATGCTTGTCAGGCATTATAAAAAAATTCATGTGTTTGATACAAGGATTTATAAAGAAAAGGTGAGCGATTTTATAAATAAAAATAATGTGCCTGAGGTGATAATTTTATACAATATGGGTACAATAAATAATGATACCGGCATAGGTGGTATACTATGAACGCTCAATGAATGCGAGCGACTGATAAGTATGAGCTAAGGAAAGGGTATAGAGATTGAACTTTGTTTCGTATGTATATGATCCGATCTTTTTATAAAGTAAGTGAATTAAGCTCTTTGTATACCCCATCCTGATTGATAAGCTCAGTATGTGTGCCGTCCTGAACAATTCCGTCTTCAGTGCATACAAGTATTCTCTTGGCGTTTCTTATAGTAGATAATCTGTGTGCTATTACCAGAGTAGTACGGTTTTTTGCCAGGGCTTCGAAAGATTTCTGTACGATTTTTTCGCTTGTATTATCAAGAGCCGATGTGGCCTCATCAAGTATAAGTATAGGCGGATTTTTAAGGAATACTCTTGCAATTGATATTCTTTGTTTTTGACCTCCTGAAAGCTTTACACCTCTCTGACCTATATCAGAATCATATCCGTTCTCTAATTCCATAATGAAATCGTGAGCATTTGCGGCTTTTGCCGCCTCTATTATCTCTTTCATCGTGACATTTTCTTTTCCGTAGGCTATATTTTCAGCCACAGTTCCGGCGAAGATATAGACGTCTTGCTGTACTATTCCTATCTGTTTTCTTAAACTCTTTAATTTAATATCTCTAATATCAATATTGTCTATTAAAATTTGTCCGCCCGTCAGCTCATAAAATCTCGGAATAAGGCTGCATATGGTAGTTTTGCCGGCACCCGACGGTCCCACTATGGCGATATATTCTCCTTTATTTATCTTGAGATTTATATCCGATAACACCATATCATTTTCATTATATCCGAATGATACGTTTTTGAATTCTATAGAACCCTCAGCATTATCTAAGCTTATGGCATCATTTTTATCTGCAATGTCGGGAGCAATAGCCATAATCTCCAAAAATCTGTTGTAGCCGGAATATCCGTTTTGAAACATTTCCGTAAAATTTCCAAGCTTAAAAATCGGTTCAATTACTGCATTTAAATATAAGATAAACGTCAGCAGATCGTTTTGTGTCAGTTTATTTTGTAGTAACAGATAGATACCCGCAACTAAGACGACTACCTTTATCAATTCAAATAAGGCGGTCATTCCAGAGAAGAAACCTCCTAATACCTTATATGTCCTTTTCTTTGATTTCAGGAATTTTCCGTTACCTTTTTCAAATTTTTCCAGTTCAAGCCGTTCATTTCCAAAGGATTTCACGGCTCTTATACCTGATAGAGAATCCTCTATTTGTCCGTTTATGATACCTATGTTTTTTCTGTTTTCACTGAATGCGCTGCCCATATGCTGGTTCATAATAGAGATAAATGCGACTATAACTATAACCATTGCAAGCAGGATGAGTGAAAGTACAAAGTTGATTTTAAATAAAATTATGGTAGCGCCTATTATGGTTATAATGGAAATGCAGATATCCTCCGGACCATGATGTAAAAGCTCGGTAATATCAAAGAGATCCGAGGTTATCCTTGACAGCAAATTTCCAACATTTTGATTGTCATAAAATGAAAAAGAGAGCTTCATATAATGCGAAAAAATATCTGTCCTCATATTCCTTTCAATATATGCACCTAAAATATGTCCGTAGCATCCCATAAAATAGTTGCAGGCGGCGGAAATAATAATCAGACAGAGCATTATGACGGTAGGTTTTATTATAAGACTTTTTAACACATCAGTCATATTAAAATTTCCGTTTTTGACAATTATACCCGCCTTATCTATTATATCTCTTATAAACAACGGAATAGCAAGGGCACAGACGGAGCTTATTAAAGCGAATAAAAGGTCTGCAAAAAACAGCAGCTTATAAGGCTTGTAATATGCAATTAATTTTTTTAATGATGTAAGCTTTTTCATAAAATTTCCTTTTCCAAATTTCACTAAACTTAATCTAATTGTATCAGTATATTTAATTTTTTACAAATCTGAAAGAGGCTTAAAAAGCCTCTTTCAGATCAGTTTTTCATTTCCTCTATAAAACCCTCTCCAAAAACCTCTCTGACATCGCTTATTATGACAAATGCCTTTGAATCTGCATTTGCGACACAGCAGCGAAGATTGAAAATTTCTGTCTTGCTCACAACACACATCAGCATAGTTTTGTTCATTTTTGAGTACATACCCACGCAATCTATTGCGGTAACCCCTCTTCCTAAGTCTTTGAATATGGCATCCGTCACTTCTTTTCTCAGATCGGTGATAATAAATGCCGCCTTTGCAAACTTTGTGCCCTCAAGGATGGCATCTATTATCTTCATAGCAATGTATATTGAGATAATTGCGTAAAGAGAGGTTTTTATTCCAAATACAACAACACCTGCAGCCACGATGACAGCATCTATAACCTGCATAATCTGACTTATTGAAAAACGGCTCTTAAGGTTGTCATGCAAAAGCACCGCCAGCATATCGGTGCCTCCTGTTGTGGTATCATATAATAATACCATTCCAAGTCCTACGCCTATAGTCACTCCGCCAAATATACTGGTGAGGAAAAGATCATCTTTTACAGGAGCAAAGCTCGGTAGAATCAAAAGCCAAAGCGACAAAAAGACAACAGACAAGAATGTTCTTAAAAGGTATCTTCCACCATGTTTTTTAAATGCAAATAAGAACAGCGGAATGTTAAGGACAGCATTTGTCAGCCATAACGGAACTCCGTCATTTTTAAAAATTTTGCTTGTAAAATCCTTTAAAATAATAGCAACGCCGCCAAAGCCGCCTGTGACCATACCTACGGGGTCATAAAACATAGCAGTGCCAAGTGCTATAAGTCCGCTGCCGAAAAATATAAATAGAAAGCCCAGCCATTTTGGCCGTTTATTAAAAATATTCATATATCAGCTCATTTCTTATTCTGTAAATATTTCATTAAATTATCATGGATTTTTTCAATAGGCAGCTCTGTGCAAACGGCTCCTATTTTCTTAGCCTCCATAGGCATACCGTAGACTACACATGTTTCTTTATTTTGACCTATGGTATATGCACCGGCGGCACGCATCATATGTAAGGTTTTGGCTCCGTCGGCTCCCATACCTGTTAATATAATTCCGACAGCATTATTTCTATAAATTGCTGCCACAGACTCAAAGAGATAGTCGACGGCAGGAATGACACCGTGTATTCTGGGACCGTCAAAGCAATTTGCGGTAATAGAATTTCCTGTTTTGGTAAGCTTCATATGTAAGCCCGACGGAGCGAGATATATATTTCCGGGCTGAATTTTGTCTCCGTGTTTTGTCTCGTGAACCGGCATTTTGCAGAGCCTATTTAAACGCTCCACATACATACCGGTAAAGCCCGGAGCCATATGCTGAGTGATAACAACAGGCGGAAACCTTTCCGGAAGATTTCTTATTACCTGAATTGTAGCCTCTGTTCCGCCCGTAGAGGCTCCTATCGCCACTATCGTATTATTTATCACATTAAATGATATGTTTTTTTGTGGAAGATTGGATACAGGCATAGGAGCAGCCGTGCGAGAGCCGTTTAATTGAACCTTGGACACGGCAGCCGTTTTTACTTTTTGAATAAGAAAGGTAGCAAAAGATGTTTTACCCTGGTTTTGTACAAAATCAGGTTTTCCCAAAAAGTCCACGGCACCGGCATTCAGAGCATCAAATACCGTCATATTAAGTGACGATACTAAAATGACAGGAACCTTATATTGCGGTAAAAGTTCTCCAAGCATATCTATTCCTGACATTCCCGGCATCTGAATATCAAGAGTTACGACATCCGGCTTTTGACTTAAAATCTTAGGCATAGCATCTTTAGCGTTGCCGGCAGTGTCAATTACTTCAAATGTTGGAACGGTAGACAGGATCTCTCTGATAAAGTTTCTGAATAAAGGAGAGTCGTCTACAACAATTATTCTGGTTTTTTTAAGCATTTTATTCCGCCTTTTTCTATAGTTTCTTTCTAAAAGTGGAGGGCATCACGTAATCGTAAGGATTTTTAAGCTTTGCAAGGCTCTCTGAATGTCCGATACATAGATAACCTCCGGGATTCGTAGCTTCGTAGAAACGATTAATAAGCCCCTCTTTTGTGGGTGCGTCAAAATAAATCATAACATTTCTACAGAAGATTATATCAAATTTTGTATTGAATTTAATTTCGTCCATTAGGTTAAAGGTACGAAATACGACATTTTTTCTAATCTTCGGAGCAATTCCGTAGGTACCGTCCGGATTTTTGATAAAATATTTGGCTCTCCATTCTTTAGGAAGATCTTTTAAATCTTCATCAAGATAAATAGGATTTATAGCCTCACCAAGGGCTCTTTTAGAGATATCGGACGCCAGGAGCTTATAGTCCCAACTGCTGTTTTCCCCAAAAAAGTCAGTCAAAATCATTGCAAGAGTGTACGGTTCCTGACCTGTAGAGCATCCCGCACTCCAAATACCCAGCTTTTTAACACCTCTTTCTCTAAGATAGGGAAGAACGGTGGATTTCAAAAAATCAAAGTGTGCCGTTTCACGCATAAAATACGTGTAATTTGTGGTCAGCTTATTAATAAGTGTGTCTATTGCCTCATTGTCATTACATTTCAGTATGTAATCAACATATTCTTCAAAGGTTTTGTAGCCCAGACCGCTTATGGTGTTTGTAAGTCTGCC
>JBGZAX010000009.1:0-14431 GCA_041844335.1 Lachnospiraceae bacterium | reverse complement strand
GCTGATAATAAAAAAACAGAAAGTGCCATAGAAAATATAACAAACATAGTGATATATGAAGAGTTAAACTTAAGAGATATGATGATGTTAAAATCAGGCGACTTTAAGGAAAGCCTTGATTATTTAAATGAGCTTGATGAAAGCTACAACAAGATAGAAGCGGATATAAAAGAAAATTGCAAAGAACCTCTTAAAATAGAGCATCTTAATAAGACGGCGGATCTCAGAAAAAAGAGAATGGATTCAAGAAATATAATTATCACAAAGCTGAACTCTGGGAACGTGACGGAACAGCAAAGAGATGCGGTAATAAATGAATTACGTACAGAATATGATAATTATGCCAGCGAATTTCTTAAGGCTTGGGATGAGATGATGTTCTTGCATCAAAATTCATATGATGAAAATATGAAGGCAATGGATAGAGAGATAGCGAAAATTGTGATAATAATCTTCATTGCACTGATAGTCTTATTTGTTGCTGCAGTATTGGTTAATGCTTATGCCGCAGAAAAGATATCTGAAAGAATAGCCGTATCCATTGACAGAATAATACTGCTTGCAAAGGGTGACTTAAAGACTCCTGCACCTGTAGTTGATGCTACTGATGAATCCGGACAGTTGGCAAAGGCGACCGCGCTTATAGTAGAAGATTTGGGTATGGTTGTGCGAGATATAGATATGGTTATGGAGAATATGTCCGAGGGCAGACTTAATGTGAGATCACGCAATGAGTCGGCATATGTGGGAGACTTCAGTAATATTTTATCTTCAATAAATAAGATGCGAGGCAGTATATCCAATCTTATGAGAGAGGTACAGGATGCATCAAAACAGATAGATGGTGATGCGGCTCTTGTGGCATCAAGCTCTCAAGTATTATCGGAGGGGGCATCGGAGCAATCGGCAAGTATAGAGGAGCTGTCGGCTCTTATATCTGAGATATCCGATCATTTAAGTAAGGATACTGAATCTGCAAAGGACGCAGAGACACAAAACGGTGCCGTGCTTGATGCGGTTAATAAAAATAATGAACTAATGGGACAGATGTCCAATGCCATGTCGCAGATTTCCGATAGAAGCGGTGAAATAAGTAAAATTATAAAGACGATAAATGATATAGCTTTCCAAACAAATATCCTTGCATTAAATGCAGCGGTAGAAGCTGCAAGGGCAGGAGAGGCAGGAAAGGGCTTTGCAGTAGTGGCGGATGAAGTAAGGAATTTAGCAGGAAAATCTGCTGAGGCTGCCAATAATACCGAGGCTTTAATAGCTGAAACGATAACAGCGGTAAATAACGGTGTGATTATATCGGAGCAGACGGCTGATTCTGTAAGCCAGATAGTGGACGCTACAAATAGGGTGGATTTACTGGTAAAGGGTATTGCTAAAAACACCGTAAAGCAATTTGAGTCAATAAAAAGAATAAATTCCGGAGTACAGCAGATATCTGAGGTTGTGCAATCGAATTCCGCTACATCGGAAGAGGTTGCATTGTCATCGGAAAAGCTGACTGCACAGTCCGATAATCTTAATAATTTATTAAGTAAGTTTCATCTTGCAGATGAAAAAGAATTGATTTCGGGCAAAAGTGCCTATATCCGATCAAACGGAGGTTCCAGTATGGGTAATGCGGAAAGTTTTTCCGCAGGTTCGGATATAAAGACTGATGTTAAGCCGGCGAGGGTGAAGACCCCCCCTGTAATTAAAAATGCGGATACAAAGGCTGCCATGCCTAAGGCAACAAAGGCGGAAATAAAAAAGCCTGAGATAAAGTCGGTTTGGGCAAAGAGTGCATCAGAATCTGTAAAAGCTGCAGATAATTATTCATTGGAGCCTTTTGTTTACAGCCCGTCAGATGATGAAAAAAATGGAAGAACAAAGTCTGCGACAGCTGATAAAAAAGCGGCAAAGCCTGTCATTGTCGCTAAGAACATAGGAGGCACGGCAGCAAAATCGGCATCGGCAGCTACCGGATATGTTGCGCAGATGGACGATTTCGGGGACATTGATCCCAAATATTGAGATAAATTAATTAAAAATCAAGGAGGAACTTATGGTAACAGCAGGAGATTTTAAGAACGGTCTTACAATAGTAGTTGAGGGAAAGGTGTGTCAAATACTTGAATTTCAGCACGTAAAGCCCGGAAAAGGAGCAGCATTTGTAAGAACAAAGTTTAAGGATATAATCAACGGAGGAGTTGTAGAGCGTTCATTTAGACCTACTGAAAAGTTTGATTCTGCGATAATTGAAAGAGTGGATATGCAGTATTTATATACGGACGGAGAGTTGTTTCATTTTATGAACAATGAAAGCTATGAGCAAATAGCATTAAACGCTGAAACTGTAGGAGATTCGTTGAAGTTTGTTAAGGAAAATGAAACGGTAAAGGTTTGTTCGGTAAACGGAAAGGTATTTGCAATAGAGCCGCCTTTATTTGTAGAGCTTGAAATTACGGAAACGGAGCCGGGATTTAAGGGAGACACGGCTCAGGGAGCTACTAAGCCTGCTATAGTGGAAACCGGAGCTCAGGTTGCCGTGCCCTTATTCGTGGATCAGGGAAACAAGATAAAGATAGATACTCGTACGGGTGAGTATATGTCAAGGGTGTAATAATGATTAATGATATCATAAAAGGCTTGAATGATATGCAAAGAGAAGCGGTCTTCCATAAGGACGGTCCGCTTCTTATTTTAGCGGGAGCAGGAAGTGGGAAAACAAGTGTTATTACCAGAAGAATTGCTATGCTTATTGAGGAGGGAGTTAGACCTTATAATATTATGGCGATTACCTTTACCAATAAAGCTGCTAAGGAAATGAAAGAAAGAGTGGCAAGAATCCTTAATGATGATATGAATTCCGTCTTTGTATCCACATTTCACTCTGCCTGCGTAAGATTTTTAAGACGAGATATTGACAGGCTGGGATATGGACGTGACTTTACCATTTATGACACCACCGATGCCAAGGCTGTAGTTAAGGCATGTATAAAAAAGCTTGATTTAGACCCTAAGGTTTATAAAGAGCGCTCCATTTTAAGCAACATTTCCGGTAAAAAAAATAGGGTAAAAAGCGCCTCCGATAAAATAGAATTCGGATATGATTCCGATATAGATAGAAATATGGATCTTATTTATAAGGAGTATCAGAAAAAATTGAGACAAAACAATGCGCTTGATTTTGATGATTTAATTCTGAAAACGGTAGAGCTTTTGCAAAATAATGAAGATATCAGAGAATATTATGCAGATAGATTTAAATATATAATGGTTGATGAGTATCAGGATACAAATAATTCTCAGTTCGAGCTGATTAGACTTTTGGCAAGTCATAATAACTTATGTGTTGTGGGTGATGATGACCAATCCATATACAGATTTAGGGGAGCCAACATTGCAAATATCCTGAATTTTGAAAAGCATTTTGAAAACACAAGGATAATAAAGCTTGAGCAAAACTATCGTTCCACATCTCAGATACTTGATTGTG
The DNA here is from genome assembly GCA_041844335.1 of Lachnospiraceae bacterium. GTDB lineage: Bacteria > Bacillota > Clostridia > Lachnospirales > Lachnospiraceae > CAUUFM01. The sequence continues at coordinate 10,941 of JBGZAX010000009.1, read as the reverse complement.
CAAATGCCGTGGTGGCTCATAATACCGCAAGAAAGGATAAAAGACTGTGGACTGATAACAAAACGGGCAATTTGCCTGAGTTCTGGCAGTTTGAAACGGGTTATGACGAGGCGAATTTTGTGATTAGAGAAATCAGAGATTTAGTTGCGAAAAATGAGTGTAAATACAGTGATTTCGCCATTCTTTACAGGGCAAACAGTCAGTCGCGTCTGTTTGAGGAAAAGGCTGTGTTTTACAATATTCCATACAGGCTTATAGGCGGTGTAAATTTTTATGCACGTGCTGAAATAAAGGATATTTTGGCATATTTAAGAGTTTTGGTTAATCAGTTCGATGATGTTTCGTTGCAAAGAATAGTAAATGTACCGAAAAGAGGAATAGGGGCTACCACCATAGCAAAGCTGATTGATTTTTCTGTCGCCAATAATCTAAGTCTTTATCAGGCTATGATGGCGGCAGATGAAATTCCTGAGATTTCTTCTAAGACTGCAAAGCTTATAAATGATTTTTGTGTTCTTATAGAGGGCTTCAGAAAAACGGCGCAAAGTTCCAAGGTTAAGGACTTAATAGAATTTATCTGCGAAAAGACCGGATATATCAGAGAGCTTGAGGCGGAAATGACTGATGAAGCGAACGGCAGAATAGAAAATATAGGAGAGCTTTTATCAAAGGCATTTGACTATGACGAAAATACGGATGTCGACGGGATAGCCTTATTGTCAGGCTTTTTAGAGGATGTTGCTCTTATTTCCGATATTGATAACCTGGTTGATGATGATTATATTGTTATGATGACATTGCACGGCTCTAAGGGATTGGAGTTTGACAGGGTCTATTTAACAGGTATGGAGCAGGGAATGTTTCCAAGCTATTTTTCAATAGATAGCGGAGATGAAAAAGAACTTGAGGAGGAAAGACGTCTTTGCTATGTCGGAATTACAAGAGCCAAGAGGATTTTAAAATTGACTTCTGCCAACAGAAGAATAGTGAACGGGCAGACAATTTACGGCAAGCCTTCATGTTTCATTGAAGAAATACCTATAAAGATGCTTAATAAAATGGGACCTGTAGGACAGGTTGATGTTTCCTTTTCAGGCAGTAGGCAGGTCATAAAAAATGAAAACGCTTTTGTTAAAAATAAGATAAAAAGCTCCGTATTTTTGCAACAAATTAAGCCAAACGGCAATAAATTGGAAAAAAAACTGCCTGATTATTCCGTGGGAGATAGGGTGAGACATATGAAGTACGGACAAGGAGAGGTGTCGGATATTACCGATATAGGCAGAGATTATCAGGTAACGGTTGATTTTGACAATGCCGGCAGGAGAATATTACTGGCAGGCTTTGCCAAGCTTTCAAAAATTTGAGCTTTTGTATTTATGAAAATTTTTAATAGAATAGTAGGTGTGCTGCTTGGAATTGCAGTAGTTTTGACTACATTGTTTACTATCTGTCAAACAGTTTTATATGCTGATAATGATTTTTTGCCTAAGAGATTTGAAAGATATGCTGTTATGAATAATATTCCTCCTATAAAAAAGGAGGACCTTGACAGGGTCGGAGTGCATTTGATGCGCTATCTTATAGGAAAAGAGCGAGATTTACAAATAGAAGTGGAGATAGATGGAAAAATTTCGCCATTTTTTAATGAACAGGATATCTTTCATATGGGAGAGGTAAGAGATATTTTTATAGGCTTACTAAGATTAAGAAATGTTCTTTTTCTTATGATTTCAGCTATTTTAGTACTTTTGTTTACTGCATTTAAACATCACATGAACGCTGTATTTAAAACGGCATATAGATCTATTTTTATTTTGTTTTTTATACAGATGATAGTAGGATTGTTATCTTGGACGGATTTTGATAGGGCTTTTATATTATTTCATAAGATAGTCTTTAATAATGATAAGTGGCTTTTTGACCCTGAAACGGATCTTATGATAAACATATTGCCGCAGGAGCTGTTTTTTGAATCTGCCGTTTTGATTATTATCTTATATTTAGTATCTATGCTGATAGAGATATTCGTATTTTATCTTTTGAGTAAGGCAAAAAAAGTTGACTATAATTAATAAATATTTTATAATAAAAAATATTAAATTTAGGAGATAACATGATAGTAAATGTTGGATTTGGAAACTGTGTAAATTCGGAGAAGCTGTTAGCTATTCTTTGGACCGATGCGGCTCCGGTTAAAAGAATGATACAGCTGTACAAAGAACAGGGACGGCTGTTTGATGCTACAGCAGGCAGAAAGACGAAGTCTGCTCTTTGCTTGGAGGATAATGTGTGTGTTTTATCGGCATTACAGCCGGACACTTTAGCAAAGAGGTTTAATATGGATCAATTTTCACCTGATATGCAGCAACCAGAAGGATTTGAGGAAGAGTAGATTTAGGAGAATCAGGATATGTTTGATAATAAAGGAAACTTGATAATAGTTTCAGGCTTTTCCGGTTGCGGAAAAGGAACTATAGTTAGTGAATTGATTAACAGATATGACGGATATGTGGTTTCGGTTTCGGCTACCACCAGAAAGCCCAGAGTAAACGAAGTGTACGGTATGCATTATTTCTTTAAAACCGAGGCGGAGTTTGAAGAGATGATAAAAAACGGCGATCTGATAGAGTATGCAAGATACGTGGATAATTATTATGGGACTCCGAAGGTTTATGTTGAAAATATGCTGCAGGCGGGGAAGAACGTCATTTTGGAGATAGAGGTTGTCGGAGCGAAGAAGATAAAGGAGCTTTATAATGATGCCGTAACGATTTTTGTGATGCCGCCAAGTATAGCTAAGCTTAAGGACAGACTCAAAAATAGGGCGACGGAGGATGAGAATAGCTTAAAGGAGAGATTTGATCGTTCCAAGGAAGAGCTCAAGTATGCAAGATATTATGATTATATTTTGGTCAATGACAATCTTGATTTTGCGGTCGAGGATATGCATTCCATTGTTTGCGCACACAAGCATAAAACGAAATTTAACGAGGAGTTCTTGGATGAAATCAAGAACGAGTTAGACAAGGTTTGATATAAAATAGGGGAGGAAATTTATGTTACATCCATCTTATACTGATTTAATTAAGCTTGCAAATGAGGGAGCCGATAAGGATAATCCATTAGTAATCAGTAGATATTCTATTGTTCACGCTACCGCAAAGAGGGCAAGACAGATAGTTGATGACAGGAAGAGTGAAGAATTGGCTCAGGCTGCTGACTGTAAGAAAAACGGCGTTGAGAAAAAGGCGTTATCCGTGGCTGTTGAAGAGATTGAAAACGGAGAGGTAAAAATCGTAGGTTGATTTAGGAGAGATTATGTCTGATATTATGTATTCAAGCACCAGGGATAAGGAGGGGGTTTCCGTTTCTGCAGCTGCCGCCATAATAAACGGTATAGCAAAGGACGGGGGACTTTTTGTACCATCTTATTTACCTAAGATTGATTTGTCATTTTCGGAACTTAAAAATCAGGATTATAAAGGATTGGCAGGTTTTTTACTTGGCAGTCTTTTTGTTGATTTTTCTGAAAAAGAAATTGATTATTGCGTATCAAATGCGTATAATGATAAGAAATTTGATGAGGGAACGATTGGGATAAAGACCTTTGATAATGTCAGCTATTTAGAGCTTTTTCATGGAAAAACGCTTGCATTTAAGGATATGGCGCTTTCAATTTTGCCTTATTTAATGACAGTCGCTATGAAAAAAAACGGTCTTAAGGAAAAGATACTTATTCTTGCCGCAACATCGGGCGATACCGGTAAGGCGGCACTTGAAGGCTTTGCCGATATGGATAATATTGATATTATGGTGTATTATCCGAAGGACGGTGTTAGTAATATTCAAAAATTGCAGATGATAACTCAGGAGGGCAAAAATACGAAGGTTATTGGGATAAATGGCAATTTTGATGATGCACAGGGTGCCGTAAAGCAGATTTTGTCCGACAGTAATATAAAACGAGAGCTTAAGAGCAGAGGATATATTTTCAGCAGTGCCAATTCTATAAATATCGGCAGACTGGTACCTCAGATAGTTTATTATTTTTACAGTTATTTAAGACTTTTGAATGACGGGCGGATAAATAATGGTGAGAGTGTGAATATTTGTGTGCCTACTGGAAATTTCGGAAATATTTTAGCCGCTTATTATGCCGGAGAAATGGGTCTTCCAATAAATAAGCTTATCTGTGCCTCTAATGAAAATAACGTTTTGACCGACTTTTTTAACAGAGGTGTTTATGATAAAAATAGGGAATTTTTTACAACCGTTTCTCCGTCTATGGATATCTTGGTGTCGAGCAATCTTGAAAGGTTGTTGTATCATATGAGTGGAAATGATGCTGATTATATATCAGATTGTATGCAGAGCCTTAAGACTAAGGGGAGCTACACTGTAAATGATAAAATCAGAAATTCATTAGGTGATTTTTACGCGGATTTTGCAAACGAGATTGAGGTAAAAAGGGAGATCAAAAGGGTTTATGACAAGTATGAATATGTGATTGATCCTCACACCGCCGTTGCCTCCTGTGTTTATGAAAAGTACAGGCATAAGACCTTGGACAATGCTCATACAATAATTGCATCTACTGCCAGCTTTTACAAGTTTTTCAGGGTGGTTTATGAAAGCTGTTTTGATAATTATGATGCAAAAAAAGATGATTTTACTTTGATTGATGAGATAGCAAAATTAACCGCTACAAGTGTTCCTTATGCAATTAAGTCACTTAAAAACAAGAAAATTCTGCATAATTTAGTGCTTGACAGGGGTGAAATTGTAAAGAATTTTTTTGAGTATCTATGATAAAGAAAAAACAAAATTGGGGAAAGTGGTAAGTTTGAAAGGCAATGTGAAGTTTGTAGTTAAATAATTATGCCAAACAATAAATGTTAAATTATGATCCTCTCGTAAAGCTTGCGAGAGGATTTTATTTGTAGCGTTTCGGTAACAGCTTATGAATGGCTTCATGATTATTATTTATAAAGCTTAAAAATATCGAAAAAATTATTGAAATTATGAAAGACTGATGTTATACTTTAACAAAATTTCAACCCGTCAATGTTTTGTGTTAAATTAAGGAGGACATATTTTGGAGAATACTTATGGATTAGAAAAACTTGGAATTATCAATGCTAACACGGTTTATAGAAATTTGAAACCCGCTGAACTGGTAGAGGCGGCTTTATTCAGAGAGGAGGGTGTGCTAAGTAAAACGGGAGCTTTATTGGTGAAGACGGGGAAATATACAGGCAGATCTCCAAAGGATAAATTTATAGTGGATACGCCTAAAGTGCATGACGATATTAATTGGGGAAAGGTAAATGCTCCCATATCTCAGGAAAAATTTAACATGATAAAGTCTAAGATGCAGGCGTTTATGCAGGATAGAGATATCTTTATAGTGGACGGCTTTGCCGGAGCGGATCTTAAATGCCGAAAAAAGTTTAGAATAGTGTGTGAAATGGCAAGTCAGGCATTATTTATCACACAGCTTTTAATAAGACCTACTGAAGAAGAATTGGAAAACTACTCGGATGCGGATTTTACTATTATTGCGGCACCGGGATTTAAGTGTATTCCTGAGATTGACGGTACGAATTCCGAGGCAGCTATAATCGTGGACTATGAGCAGAAACTGGTTTTAATTGCAGGAACTCAGTACAGCGGAGAGATTAAAAAGAGTGTGTTTTCGGTTATGAACTATCTGATGCCTAAGGAAAATGTTCTTCCTATGCACTGTTCAGCCAATATGGATCCTGTTTCCAAAGAAACAGCGATATTTTTCGGTTTATCGGGAACCGGAAAGACCACATTATCGGCAGATCCGAACAGAAAGCTGATAGGAGATGACGAGCACGGCTGGACGGATACGGGAGTATTTAATTTTGAGGGCGGCTGCTATGCTAAATGTATAAATCTTGATCCTGAAAACGAACCCGATATATATAATGCAATAAGGTTCGGATCTTTAGTGGAAAATGTGATTATGGATATGCATACAAGAGAATTTGATTTTTTTGACGACAGCATTACTGAAAATACGAGAGTGGGCTATCCTGTAGATTATATAAAGAACTCTGAAATACCCGGAGTCGGCGGAATTCCAAAGGTTGTCATTTTCTTGACCGCAGATGCTTTCGGAGTGTTACCGCCTATCAGCAGACTTGATGAAAATGCGGCTATGTATCATTTTATAACGGGCTTTACTTCAAAGCTTGCAGGCACTGAAAGAGGTGTAACGGAGCCGCAGCCTACATTTTCTACCCTGTTTGGAGAACCGTTTATGCCGTTGAAACCATCCATATATGCAAATATGCTTGGAGACAGGATCAAAAAGTACGGCACAAAGGTTTATTTGGTGAATACGGGCTGGAGCGGAGGACCTGCATCAGGCAGCGGAAAGCTCGGCAGCAGAATGAAGCTGAAATATACAAGAGCTATGATTACGGCAGCACTTAACGGAGAGCTTGAAAAGGTTGAGTATAAGCACGATGATATATTTAATGTGGATGTACCTCAATCCTGTCCTGATGTACCCTCTGATATTATGAATCCCAAGAACACCTGGGAGGATAAGGCTGCTTATGATGAGATGGCTAAGAAATTGGCTCAGATGTTTTATAATAATTTCTGTGATAACTATCCCGAGGTTGAAGACAATATAGCTGATGCGGGACCTAGAGTATGAATACGGAGATTGAGAGAAGATTTCTTTTAAGTAACGACCTTTTTGAAAGCTTTGACATAGATTTAAATGTTTTGGAGAGCTGCGAGATTATGCAGGGCTATTTGAATATAGACCCTGCTATAAGGATTCGCAAGAAGAATGATAAATATTATTTTTGTGTAAAAAGCAGTTCGAAAAATAAAGAGGGCATTGCTTTAGAAAGGGTGGAATATGAGATAGAGATAAGCATTGAGGTATTTAATTCTCTACTTGAAAAATGCGACGGAATTATCTTGGAAAAATCAAGATATATTTTGCCCTATAAATTTGATAATAATTGTTATAATATAGAAATAGATGTGTTTCATAAGGATTATGAGGGGCTGATAATAGCAGAGGTTGAATTTCAAAGCCTCGATGCTGCAAACGGTTTTGTACCGCCTGCTTTTTTGAATAATGAGATAACGGGGATTAAAGGATATTCAAATGCAGATTTGTCTGTCAACAAAAATGAGATACCAATACCATAGTAAGAGAAATCATAAACGGGACGAAAAATAATTTAAGACAGATTAAAATAGACAAGCCAAGGCAAGCAATTATTATAGGCAAAGACTTAAAGATAAGTATATAAATGATTAGGAATTTGGCAAGGAAGGAGCAGATGAAAAGGAGTATTGTATGACAGAAAAGAAAAAGCCGGAGCTATTGATGCCGTCAGGCTCACTTGATGTGCTGAAGACCGCTGTTAATTACGGTGCTGATGCTATTTACATAGGAGGAGATTATTTTAGCCTGCGTGCAAATGCAAAAAATTTCAGCTTTGAGGATATGAAGGAAGGTCTTGAATATGCACATTCTCGAGGCAAAAGGGTTTATCTTACAGCTAATATTTTTGCACATAATGATGATATAAAAAAAGCCGAGGAATTCTTTGATGAGATTAGGACACTTTCATTTGACGCACTTATAATGTCCGATCCGGGGCTTTTCATGATGGCAAAAGAAAGACTGCCTGATGTGGAAATACATATCAGCACACAGGCAAATACCACCAATGCCGAAACATTTAAGTTCTGGAGATCATTAGGAGCTACAAGGTGCGTTGCAGCAAGAGAGCTTTCTTTAAATGAGTTGGGTGCTATAAAAAAAGAGATAAAGGATATGGAAATCGAGGCTTTCGTTCACGGAGCTATGTGTATGTCCTACTCCGGAAGATGTCTTTTAAGCAATTATATGATAGGAAGAGATGCTAACCAGGGAGCCTGTACACACCCTTGTAGATGGAGATACAGTGTTGTGGAGGAAAAAAGACAGGGAGAATATTTACCTGTTTATGAAAATGAGCGAGGTACCTATATTTTTAATTCAAAGGATCTATGTATGATAGATAAGCTGCCGGATATGATAAATGCGGGTATTGACAGCCTAAAGGTGGAGGGCAGAATGAAGACCGCACTTTATGTGGCTTCGGTAGCGAGAGCGTATAGAAATGCTATTGATGATTATTTTAAGGATCCACAAATTTACAGAGAAAATATAAACAATTATTTAAATGAGATCAAATCTTGTACCTATAGAAACTTTACGAGAGGATTTTTTTATGAAAAGCCTAATGAGGAGTCACAAATTTATGATAATAATACCTACAATCAGGGAGCGGTTTATTTAGGCGCCGTGTATGGTTTTGATGAAAACGGCTTGACTGTTTTTGAACAAAAAAATAAGTTTTGTGTAGGTGACATAATAGAAATTATGAAGTTCGATGGTAAAAATGATAAGGCGGTGGTTGAAAAAATCTTAAGTGATGACGGTGTGGAGCAGGAAAATGCGCCACACGCAAGACAGATGCTGCACGTAAAGCTTTCTAACAGGGCTGAAATAGGGGAGATCTTAAGAGGTGTTAATGCAAACGCTTGAGATAATTTTCTAAATCGCCTATATTTAGAACTTGCTTTTGATATAGACAAATATTATTGAGCTGTCAATAATAGACAATATTATTGTTCAATTTTAGTTCAAAAAATTGAATAATTATGCATAATCAGTTGACATAAGTTCTTTTTAGAGTTAAAATATAAAGCACTTTTAAAATTTTAGTTGGAGGTGCATTTATGAATGAAAACATATCAAAATCAAGAGATTCTTTTGCCAGTAAATGGGGCTTTATTGTATCTTGTATAGGCTCTGCCGTCGGTATGGGGAATATTTGGCTCTTTCCGACTAGAGTATCTAAATATGGCGGAGGCACATTTTTATTGCCGTATTTTATCTGCGTAGCACTGCTTGGCTTAACAGGTGTAGTGGGAGAGATGAGCTTTGGGCGCGCTATGAGAGGGGGGCCTACAAGAGCTTTCGGAGCTGCCCTTAAACAAAGAAATATGGAAGAGGGTTTCGGAAAGGCTCTCGGCTTTATACCAATTTTGTCAAGTCTTGCTCTTGCAATAGGTTATGCGGTGGTTGTAGGCTGGATTTTTAGGTACACCTTTTCTTCAATAAGCGGCAGCATAATGTTGCCGAAAAGTGTAGATGAATACGAAGCATATTTTGGTGGAATGGCTACGAGTTTTGGGAACAGTTTCTGGCAGATAATAGGTCTTATTGTATGCTTTTTGATTATGATTTTCGGTGTGTCAAGGGGGATAGAGCGTGCTAACAAGATATTGATGCCGTTATTTTTCCTTTTATTTATGGGACTTGCTGTTTATATCAGCTTTCAGACGGGAGCACGGGAGGGTTATAAATATATTTTTACAATAAATATAAACGGCTTGGCGGATCCTTTGGTATGGGTTTTCTCACTTGGACAGGCATTCTTTTCATTGTCACTTGCAGGCAGCGGTACCTTAATCTACGGTTCATATTTATCAGATGAAGTAAATGTTGTAGCATCTGCGGTAACCGTGGCATTTTTCGATACGGTGGCGGCGGTTTTGGCAAGCCTTGTGATCATACCTGCAATGGCAACCACCGGAGCTAAGCTTGATATGGGAGGTCCGGGGCTTATGTTTGTATTTTTACCTAATTTATTTAAAGGTATAGATGGCAGCAGAATTTTAGCGATTGTATTTTTTATATCAGTGTTATTTGCAGCATTAACCTCTTTGATTAATTTATTTGAAACTCCGATAGCGGCACTTGAGGAGCTTTTTGAGATTAGAAGATGGCAAGCGGTTTTTATAATAGGGACATTTGGAAGTATGATAAGTATCTGTATACAGGGTATTATATCTCACTGGATGGATTTTGTGTCTATATATCTTTGTCCGCTCGGGGCAGCTCTTTCCGGAATTATGTTTTTCTGGGTTTGCAGAGGGGATTTTGTAAAGAGCGAGATAAATAAGAGCAGAAACGGCAGAAAAATGGGAGCGGTTTTTATTTTCCTGAGCAAATATGTATTTTGTACAATAACAATTCTTGTATTGATATTGGGAATTGTATTTAAAGGTATAGGATAAGATTTAAATTCGGTAATTTTAAACCGGAATAAACTTAAAGGGATTGTTATCAAATATTTTGGTGATAATCTCTTCTTTTTTTGAAAGCTTGTCTATATATTTTTTAAGTTCATCAAGTACGTGTTTTTCTGTGTCAAAATGACCTGCATCTATTATCATTAAACCGTTTTCCAATGCCGCTTGTGCATCGTGGTGTCCTATGTCGCCAGTAATATAAGCATCAGCCATTTTATTTATCGCATCTTTTATAAATGAGGAGCCGCTGCCTCCGCAGACCGCTATTTTTTCTATGCTTGTATCAGGATTTCCCACATATCTTAAGGCGGCAGTATCTAATTTATCCTTTATAAATTTAGCCAAAGCATCCAAACTCATTTTATTTTTTAAATTGCCGACAAGTCCGTAGCCATAGGGCTTGTTATTGTAAATTCCACGTTCACACAGCAAAGAGATATCAAAAAGCTCCAATTTTTGACCTATGGCATAATTAACTCCGAATTCTGCAGCATCAAGGTTGGTGTGCATACTTATTACATTGATATCTGATTTTATAAGATCTGATATTAAAGAAGTCTTATAATCCTCAATATCAAAGGATTTGATGCCTTTAAAAATCAGCGGGTGATGGCTTATTATGCAATTAAAGCCGTTGTTTTTGGCGGTTTCAAAAGCCTCCCTTGTTATGTCAATACATAATAGAATTTTTTTGATTTCAGAATTTTTATTTCCTATTTGCAGTCCGGAATTATCCCATAAATTGTTTTCTGATAAGCTGATTGGTGCAAATTCTTCCAAATTTTCCAATAG
>JBGZAX010000008.1:0-18052 GCA_041844335.1 Lachnospiraceae bacterium | reverse complement strand
CATATCAAAATAGTTATTCATTAAGAAATTCTTTAATTGCACAGTTTCAATAAAATCAATATTAGATTTTTGAGCAGAGGAAGAATTCCAATGTCTCCTGTCACGTGACATTCCTGATTTTATATCCACTCCGCCATAATACCTTGCTTTATTTTTATATAGATCCTGCTCAGCCGCCTTTAATATTTCTTCCAAGGATAATCCGTCTTCTTTATTACCATATATACTGCCTATAGAAATCTGATAATCATATTTCATAATCATGGTTCTTATCTCAATAATCTTGCTCTCAAATACGTCACGGTCTATCCCCTCACAAAGCACCATAAACTTATCGCCGCAAACTCTATAAACTTTATATTCGTTAAATATGAACTTTAAATTGGAGCTCCAAAAATATAAGACCTCATCACCCTTTTTTGCTCCCTGGCTTCTATTTATATCATTAAGACCCATAATATCGGCGTTGAGTATGCCTATACCTTTACTTATATCAATACTGGCAAGATCCTTGCCCAATTTTACCTGGTCAAAAACGGAAGTTAATCTGTCGTGCGTGGCTAAGAAATCATTGTTTCTCTCCAATTTCACAGTCTTTAATCTAAGTGATATAATATTGGTAAAGGTCTTCAGCAAGTCAATACCATCGTTATCAATCTGACAATTACAGTCAGCTACCGCAATAAATCCGAGCATCTCTGTGCCTATATGTATAGGCATTGCCACCCAAGATTTAATTCCCTGTATCTTAAGTACGGCGTAGCCTGCAGGGCAGACCTCCTTTGCTTCCTCTATATCGGGTAAAAAAATATACTCTTTATTCATAAAGGTTTGATAATAGTTATCAAGGCTTGCAATAGGCTCATTTTTAAGCTTACTTATCCAAGGCTCTATATCCTTTGCACACCATTCGTATGTATTGACGAACAAGTCCTCATCAAATTCAAAAATAGAAACTCTTTTCGCATCATAGATTTCGCCTATTGTTTCCAGTACCACCTCTACACTTTCACTTATGCTTTCCTTATCTGCAAGTTTTAAAAATAATTGAAAATACATATCATTGTTGTTTTTTGTTTCAAAAAAACAGCTCATATTTTCGTTTTACCCCCTCGATTATTAACAAACATATGTCAAATTTGTTATATGAATAAATTGTATGAATAAATATGTTATTTCTGAAATAAACAAATCTATCTTAAGCCCGTAAATTGTATCATAATTGTTTTTATATTACAATACTATCTGTTATCATTTTACATATTCTTAATATTTTATAAATATATTTCATAAATAGAAAAAAAGGCTTAAAATCAAGGAAATTTTTTATTTCAGTTGTAAAAACAACTGTATTTTTCGGTGTTCTGTTATAAAATAGATTGGATATATATATTTATTTTTAGGAGAAAGGGAATGACGGACTATATTTTAGAGCTTAAAAATATCACCAAAAAATTTGATGATAAGCCGATATTAAACGACTGTTCGATTGATATAAAAAGAGGAGAATTTTTGACACTGCTCGGAAGCTCCGGCTGCGGAAAGACTACAACCCTCAGAATTATTGCAGGACTTGAAACCTTGGATTCCGGCAGCGTTATTCTTAACGGGCGGGATATTACAAATCTTGAACCTAATAAAAGAGAGCTGAATACAATATTTCAAAATTATGCTCTGTTTCCTCACATGAACGTGTTTGATAATGTAGGCTACGCTCTTAGAATAAGAGGTATTTCAAAGGCGGGTATTAAAGATGCTGTGACTGATGTGCTTGACAGGATGCAGCTTTCCGGCTTTGAAAAAAAACGAATTGAGACGCTCTCCGGAGGAGAAAAGCAAAGAGTCGCTATTGCAAGAGCGATAATAAATAAGCCCTCACTTCTTCTATTGGACGAACCTTTAAGCGCCCTGGATCTCCAATTAAGAAAGAGTATGCAGACTCAATTAAAGGATCTACAGAAAAAACTTGATCTTACCTTTATATATATCACTCACGATCAGGAGGAGGCTATAAATATGTCCGATAGAATCGCCGTTATGAAAGAGGGCAGTTTTTTACAAATAGGGACACCCGATGAGATATATAATACTCCGAAAAGCTCGTACGTGGCAACCTTTGTGGGTAATGCCAATATTATTAATTCAAGTATTTTGGAAAAAAGAGATAATAATAATCTGCTTATAGATGTTGCCGGCAAAGCCGTTTTGATACATAATAACACGGCTCTTGTCCCGAATGTCGGACAAAAAATAAAGCTGGCTGTAAGATGTGAAAATGTGGTCTTGAACTGCAAAGAGGAAAACGCTACGAAAGCCAAGGTGATAGACAAATTCTTTGGCGGAGGTCTTCTGTCCACAACTCTTGAACTGTCAAATACTGATATAATCACCTCTACCAGATACGGTCTTAAGTATGACGCAGATGTCGGAAGCGAGATATGTATAAGTTTTATGCCGGGCAGCTTTATACTGCTGGAGGACTGATATGAAGAAAAAACCGCTGTTCAGCAAATGGCTGATACTTCCATTTTATATGATCACATTGATTTTTGTTCTTTTTCCGTTCATATATATGATTTTTATAAGCTTTATGCAAAGAGGCGCAGGCTTTTCGGTGACATTTTCTCCAACCCTTGACAACTATAAAAAATTGATTGAGCCCATGTATATCACCATTTTACTTAACTCTTTTAAATTGGCGCTTATAACAACTACACTTATAGCCATAATAGCCTATCCTTTCGGATATTTTATGGCAAAAATGTCCGAGAAAAATAAAAAAACGGCTATGTTATTGCTTTTAATCCCATTTTTCACAGGCTCTCTTATCCGTATGAACGGCTGGCTTTCGGTATTTAGAAGTAACGGACTGCTGGACAGACTTCTCATGCTTTTAAAAATCACCGAAAAACCGCTAAAGCTTATGTACAGCTATGAGGCGGTGGTTTTCGGAATGGTTTATATATTGCTGCCGTTTATGATACTGTCCATATATTCAGCCGCACAAAGACTTGACTTTTCGCTTACGGAAGCAGCTTATGACCTCGGTGCTTCCAAGATAAGAGCCTTTTTTTCAATCAATTTCGTTTTAACTTTGCCGGGACTTTTGTCCGGCATAGTGATCACATTTATTCCATCTATGGGTCTGTTTTTCATGGCGGATATAATGGGCGGAAACAAGATCGTCCTTATGGGAAGTGTAATTCACGAACAGATGACAAAGGGGCATAATGTACCGTTCGCGGCGGCATTATCCGTGCTGCTTATGCTTATGACCACTTTAATGCTGATACTCTACAGCCGTCTTACCGGGCAAAAACTTACAACAGGACTTAGCTGAAAAAGGAGGACGTAATGAAAAAAAACAGCATCTTTGCTAAGTTTTATATAATAATGATACTATTTTTAACATACGTTCCTATTATAGTATCAAGTATATATTCATTCAACGACTCGAAATTGGCTACAAAATGGACGGGTTTTTCTCTGAAATGGTACATAAAACTGTTTCAGGATAAATCAATGCTGATCGCCTTTGTGAACAGCATAATACTTGCGGTAAGCTCCTGTGTATTATCGGTAATAATTGCAATGCCGGCAGCCGTACATTTTCATAAAAATCAAAACAGATTTGATAAATTTACGGAATTTGTATCGAATATGCCGATAATGATACCGGAGATCATTCTCGGAATGGCGTATTTGTCAATTTTTTCATTAATGAAAATTCCATTTGGAATGGTGACTCTTATAATAGCTCACACCACCTTTTGCATACCTTATATATACAGTCAATTAAGGGCAGCCTTGTACAGAATGGACGATACATTGAATGATGCGGCACTTGATTTAGGCGCATCTTCCTACCAGGTGTTAAGAGATATAACAATTCCGCTTTTAATGCCTGCAATTTTGTCAGGAATGTTACTATCCTTTGCGATGTCATTTGACGATATAGTAATCAGTATATTTGTTACGGGTCCGACTATAAATCTTTTACCCATAAAGGTATACACCAAACTTAAGACCGGATTAACTCCGGAAATTAATGCACTGAACACGATTATCCCTCTTATAATTGTCCTTCTGCTGATAATTAGGCATATCTATATTAAATTAAAAATTAAAAAGGAGTATTAAAATGAAAAAATCAAGATTAATTTTATTGATGATGATAGGCACATTAGTATTTGCCGCGGGCTGTTCAAAAAAACCGAACAAAAGCGAAAATTCCTCATCTCTTTCAGGAACATTAAACATCTACACATGGGACGGTATGTTTCCTGATAAGGTCTTATCGGACTTCGAAAGTGAAATCGGTGTAAAGATAAACTTCACAAATTTTGACAGTGATGAAGAAATGCTGGCAAAATTACAGGAAGCAAAGGGCGGCGGCTATGATTTAATTATAGCGGATGATTATATCTTGGAGCAGGTGATAGCACAGGATCTGGCATCGGAGCTTGATAAAACCAAGATACCCAATATAACAAACGTAAATGAAAGATTTACAGGACAATATTATGACACCGAAAATAAATATACCATACCGTATGGAGCCGGAGTTCCTTTGATTGTGTATAATAGAGATGCTGTCGGCTTTGATATAAATAAATACGACGATTTATGGGATAAAAGGCTTGAGGACAGTATTGCAATTATAGGAAATTATAGGGTTATAAACGGTATCACATTAAAGTCCATGGGAGAATCTCTTAATACTGCCGATGTCAAGAAGATAGAAGCGGCGGGAGAAAAGCTTTTAAAGCTTGCACCCAACATAAGAATAATAAGTGACGCCAACACACAGGATGCACTTTTAAGCGGAGAGGTGAATGCCGCATTTCTGTATACTTCACAGGTAAATACCGCATTAAATGCGGATCCCACTCTATCTGTATGTTATCCGAAAGAGGGTATGGGCTTTGGAATAACCCCTGCTTTCATACCGAAAAATGCACCTAATAATGAGGCTGCACATGCTTTTTTAAACTACATCTTAGATGCCGAAACAGGAGCCAAGTGCTTTGAACACACACAGTATTTCTGTACATTTAAGGGATCTGAGAATTTGATTTCAGATGAATTAAAGGAAAGGCTTATTTTACCCTCCGATATTAAGGATATGGAGATAATATCTAATGTTCCGTCAGATGCTGAAGATGCACACACTCTTATCTGGACTAAGTTTAAGGCTGAATGTGAGTAAGTAAAATACTTAATCAAAAATAAAACTGCCGCTTAAAATAACGTTTATGTGTATAAGATACGCACAACGGATATTTTAAGCGGCATATTTTATTTATATAGATAGGCGGTACTTCTTCCTCCTCTGACCTTTCTTATTATACCCTTTTCAAGCAGCTCGTTTAATGTATGCTCGACAGTTGAATTACTGATATCCGGGCAGAGATTTAAAATATCCTTCTTAGTAATTTCAATATCACTGTTTTTAATAACCATTCTCACCTTTTCGGGCTTTGAAAGACTCTTATTACGTGAGAGCTTGATTAAGACAAAAAATCTCTTATAAGCGATATTTAATATCTTAAGAATAAAGCATAGGAATTCATAATAGGCGTTATTTTCACAATTTTCTTCTTTAAAATCACCATTTAATATGGTGATAAACTCCTCAAGGTTATCATTTAAAATGCTCTCAAGACTTATGTACTTTCCAATGGTATATCCGCTCCTACAAAGCAGCATAATCAAAATCGCAATTCCAAGCGGAACAGTCGCCCTGTCATAGGCATTGCTTTTTATAAAATCAAATACATACACGGAAATAAGAACAAGACTGTCAAATTCCGCTATCGCAATCTCTCGATTAAGCTCAAGACAGATTTCAGAAAGCTTATAGGATAGCTCCTCACTTAAACAATTATCGGCGATAAGGCATCTTGAAATACAATGACCTCTTGATAAACTGCTTTGATAAAAAATTTTTTCATATTCAAGCAGCTCAAAGCACAGCCTGTCAATAAATTCGGGATTTATCCTAATCTTATCATAGTTGTTTGTTGCGATACCCAAGATATCACGATATCCACAGGCAAATACCTCTTTTTCAGTTGCCGGATTTTTTCTTGATGACAGCAGCTCTTCAATACTTTTAACAGCTATAAAGCTGCCGAACATATTATTCATCATTTCTATACCCTGTGTCTTAGCCGATAATTCGAAACTTTTCAAAATTTCCGCAAAATTTTCCTCATAAGCTCTATGCTCTCCCTTATGCTCGTGCAAAATAGACAGCATATTATAAACATCGCTGTTAACAAGAGCTTTTGCTATTTTTTCATAGTTTATAATACGCATATCTATCCTTTCTTAAACTATTTTTCAAGATAATGAATATTAAAATGCACCTCATTTTCTCTGTCAATCTCAAGAATTGCAAAGCTCGGATTTTTATTTCTTCCGCGAGGATAGGCGAGACTGCCCGGATTCACGAGCCATATCCCCTGCACCTGCTCGATTACCGGAACGTGGGTATGCCCGAAAAAAGCCATGTCACATCCAAGCTTTAAGGCTCGATTCAATATTTTGTCATAGGAAAAATAAACTCCCATAGTATGCCCGTGTGTTGCCAAAATTTTATGACCTCCGAATTTTATAACCTCCTCATACGGCAAATCCGACATATAATCATTATTTCCACGCACTATATAAACTCTATTGTCAAATAAGCTGCGTAAATAATCCTCATCTGAACAGATGTCACCGGTATGAATAAGCAAATCGGCGTTTTTATACATTCCTACAACCTTTTCCATCTGCCAATACATCCCGTGGGAATCACTCATAATAATAGCTTTCATTCTTATTCTATATCCTTAAACTCCTTTAATAAAGACAGCTTTTTAAGCGCCATGGCCCTATGACTGATTTTATTTTTCAGTTCCTCACTTAATTGAGCCGATGTCATATCATACTCTCTGAGATAGAATATAGGATCATAGCCGAAACCGTTTTCTCCCAATATCTTATCTGAAATCTCACCCTCCCAATCTGCCCTTACTATCCTTTCGGTAAAATTATCAAAAATTACAGCAAGCACGCAGACAAACCTGGCTGCCCTGTTTTCACTGTCTGCGGAATTTAATCTTTCAATTAAATTATTATTTTTTACATCATAATCTGTATCCTCTCCCATATACCTTGCAGAAAATATCCCCGGCTCATTGTCAAGAGCCTCTATTTCAAGCCCCGAATCATCGGCAATTACGATATAATCCTTTACCTTTCCGTAAACATATCTTGCCTTAATCATAGCGTTATGCTCATAGCACAAGCCGTCCTCTTCCACATCAAGCTTTACTCCTATGTCCTTTAATGAATAAATCTCAAAGCTGTTCTTATCAAAGCATTCATCAAAGATTTTTTTAAGCTCCCTTATCTTTCCCTCATTATTTGTAGCAAACACTATTTTTTTCAAATTACTTTCTTATCCTTTCTTGGTGGCCTCTCGCCCAAATACATATAATAGTAGCTTTTAATCATACCGTTATAAATTTTTCTGTTTTTAGTGGCATTTCCTAAAAATTTTTGCGCATCTTCAAAGGACGTTATTATATAATAACTAAAATCCCTTAATTCTGCAAACCTTATTTTTATTTCTTTATAAAGCTCTTTTACCTCATCTTTTTCTAAAAGCCTTTCTCCATATGGCGGGTTGGTGATTACAACTCCGTATCTTTTATTGGAGCTTAAAGCACTTAAAGGTCGTCTTTGCAGATGTATCATATTATCAACCCCTGCCATTTTAGCATTTTGCATAGCGGCGGAAATGGCATCGGAATCTATATCAAAGCCCTGTATATCAAGCCTTATATCCCTTATGCAATTATCCCGTGCCTCCGTTTTCGCATCATTTAAATCCTTTTTACTCACAAGATTGTCCCATGCACAAAAGGAAAAGTCCCTGTTCATACCGGGAGCAATATCAGCCGCAATCATAGCCGCCTCAATAGGAAAGGTTCCGCTGCCGCAAAACGGATCTATAAGTAGCCTGTCCTTGTTCCAAACCGACAAGGAAATTAGAGCCGCAGCTAAGGTTTCGCTTATAGGAGCCTTTGCCCCGAGTCTTCTATATCCCCTTTTGTGAAGAGATACGCCTGATGTGTCAAGGTAAAGCTTTACATTATCCTTCATCAGGCTTATCCTTAACGGATAGTCGGCTCCGCTTTCAGGAAAATGAGTTACCGGATACTTGGTTTTAAGTTTATCCACAATCGCCTTTTTTACAATTCTTTGTATATCGGAGGGACTGAAAAGCTTGCTGTTTACGGTTGCAACCTTTACCACATTAAATTTAGCATCAAACGGCAAGTATCTGTCCCATTCTACCTTTTTCACGTTTTCAAACAGCTCATCATAGCTCTTGGCGATAAACCCTGCAATATTTATTAAAACTCTTTCTGCGGTGCGTAAAAATACATTGGCATAGGCTATTCCCTGTGAGTCAGCCTCAAAGCTTACATGTCCGTTGTCCACATTTGTAATCTCATAGCCCAAGTTTATAATTTCTCTTTTTAACACAGCCTCAATACCGAAATGGCAGGTTGCCGTCAAAATATATGTATCTTTTTTCATGCTTTTCTCTTTTCTCGTCTTTATTTATTTAAATTATAAATTTAGAATTTAAAACTATTTTTAATATTTATATGATTTTTATGACTTGACTTTTTTATCTTTTTGTAATATCATAATACTATGATGTACGTAGTTACATCAACCCCTTATTAATTATTTTATACTCCCCTGAAAGCTTAATGGTAGCTCCCCTATCATTAAGCTTTCACCCTTTTAAATCAAAAAACAGCTGCCTTCCTGCTAAACAGCTGTTTTTTTAATTTAAAACTATCTATTATTATAGTTCGCTATTGCACGATTTATTCTATCTACAGGCTCCATTAAAGGACTTATTGATTCATCATGATTTAATGTATCAATAAGTAATGCAATATACTTACTCATATCACAGCTCACATAATAAGGTCTTTTTAATAACTCCGGAGTTTGATAAATAAGATTGGTGGTTAAAACATCAGTGATATAGCCTTTCTCATATGCCTCGTCAAACTTATCGAGCCCGTTTGTAAAAAGACCGAATGTGGTGCATACGAAAATTCTCTTTGCATTTCTTTTCTTAAGCTCCGTAGCCACCTCTAATATGCTGTCACCTGATGAGATCATATCATCTATTATGAGCAGATCCTTACCTTCAACGCTTGAACCTAAGAATTCGTGAGCCACTATAGGATTTCTGCCGTCAACTATTCTTGTATAATCTCTTCTTTTGTAAAACATACCCATATCAAGTCCCAGAATATTAGCCAGATAAACTGCTCTGCTCATTCCGCCCTCATCAGGACTTATCACCATCATATGATCTGAATTTATCTGCAAATCCGGAACTTTTCTTAACAGACCCTTTATAAACTGGTAGCTTGGACTTACGGTTTCAAATCCGTTTAAGGGAATGGAATTCTGTACTCTGGGGTCGTGAGCATCAAAGGTAATAATATCGCTTACTCCCATATTCACCAGCTCATGCAACGCTAAAGCACAGTCAAGCGATTCTCGCCCACTCCTCCTATGCTGTCTGCCCTCATATAAGAAAGGCATAATAACATTTACTCTTCTTGCTTTTCCGCCAATAGCCGCAATTACTCTTTTTAAATCAGCAAAATGATCATCAGGTGACATATGATTTAAATGCCCTGACACGGTGTAGGTCTCGCTATAGTTACACACATCTACTAAAATATAAATATCGTGTCCTCTTACTGTGGACATTATCTGCCCCTTGCCTTCGCCGGTTCCGAACCTCGGTAATTTTGTATCCACCATAAAGCTGTCCATATTATAACAGCATTTATGCTCCACGCTCATAGGAGTGTTATTTGCCAGTGACGCTTTTCTCCATTTAACAATGTAGTCGTCGACCCTTTTTGCCATAGGCTCACAACCTCTTAAGGCAATTATGCCCAAAGGTGCTATAGGAGGATTTTTAAAATCATCACTTTCGCTTACAAAATTATTCATCTTCGTTTCCACCTTTCATTTTCTGATTATTTCTATTGGCAACCCTAATATCCGGACAAAACAGCTCCAGTAGCTCATAAGAGCCGAATATTCTTGATGAAATTCTGTCATCATATCTTAAGGCTATGTCCTTAATACTATAGTTTGCTGATATTATGGTACTGTTTCCCCTAATCAATCTCTCATTTATGCAACCGAACAATGCGGATTTTACAAAATCGTTGGTGTTTTCCGTTCCAAGATCATCAATTATCAAAACCCTGACATCATAAATATCATTTATCGAATACATAGTGGATTTTTCCTTATCAAAGGTGCATTCGGATATCACATTGAAAAGCTGTATTGAGGAAAAATATATAAGCTCCTTACCGTTTTTAAGCAACTCATTAGCTATACAGTGAGAAAGATAGGTCTTTCCCGAACCTATACTTCCATATATGAACAGGTTCTTAACATCGCCGTCTTTATCGTTAATAATGTTATCCGAAAATTCTCTGGCTACGCTGTATGCCCTTTTTGCATTGATTAAAAGCCGCGGTGTCTCCTCAGAAACATAATAAGCAAAAGAAAAATTATCAAAGCTTTCATCCTTTATCTTATACTTGAGATTTGAGCTGTCATATAAAAGTCTGTATTCCATTTGTCTAAAACAGCTGCATTTTCCGTCGTCAACAAACCCCGTATCCTTACAGAGCGGACACACATACTCAAGCTCAAAGTACCTTTTATCAATCGCATTTTCCGATAATAATTTTTCTTCTTCCGCCCTTAAAAAAGCCAATCTTTCAGTATGCTCATCTGTTTCACTTTTTCTCATTTTGCAAAGGGCTATGTTAGTAAGCTCTCCTATAATCTGATGTCTTATAGTTTTAAGCACGGGCACTTTTTCATAAATCAGGTCTTCTCTTTTTGCAAGTCTTTCTCTCATCATTTTTTGCCTGTTCTCATATTCAAGAGCGATTTTATTAAATTGTAAAGTAGATAACGGCATAATTTCTTCCTAATCAAACCTTTTGCTTTGCAGGTTTATCTCTAATTGATCATATTTACTGTCTATGTTCTCGAAGTCATAGCCACCCACAGCCTTTACCTTTTTCTTCTTTTTAAATTCAAGGTCATGAGCCTCTATATCCTCTAAGGTTTTCACTCCCGCCCTATTCCAGCTGTCAAGTATACTGTCCACATAATGAAAGCTCGGTTTTGCCGCTGTCATCATAGTCTTATCACATGCCTTCAATACGATTTCCACCTCAAACTTCCATTCTTTCAGCCATTTTTTAATAAATTTGGACTCCTCACCGTTTGCGGCTCTTCCGTTTATGCCGAGGCTTTTTAATATGCTCATATACTCCTTGGAATAATTATTGACCAAGAGCTTAGCCGAATCCACACTATCCACACCCTTTGATGCCCAATCAAGAGCCACCCTTTCAATATACTGCATAGCTGTCTTATTATTTGTGACACAATAGACTATCAGATGCTCAATAAGCTCCGGATCGAAGTTCAATTTATCATACATAAATATTAATGTCCTGATATCGGTATTGCTAAGAGGTCTTCCAAGATATTGCTGTGCGACATAGAGCATTCTTTTTATATCTTCCTGCTCCAAAAAGACATTAATCTTCTTTGCCGGAACATAGCTGTTTATATCTCTGACATTTGCAGATGGCGCAGCTGCTTCAGTGTTGTTCGACAATTCTGCAAATATCGCTCTGTTGTCATTAATATCTGAGGTTATTATATCATATACATCGTCAACGTCCGATTCATTTTGTTCAGCCGCTTTATCAAATGCTACGGCATTAATATCCGCGGTCTTTTTTTCATCAGGCTTTGCAAATACTATTTCACACATTCCCGACTCATTTTTTTGTACAACCAGTATTTTTTTTTCAATCCAGTACCTTATAGCCATCTTGATTTCCTTTATGGTAAGATCAAGACCCAGCGACAGCTCATTAAGACTTAAATTCTTATTTTCAGACAGACACCTTAAAAGATAAATGTATACTTTCACATACTCTCCGTTGGCGTCCGCCATATAACCGTCAATAAATGCATTTGACAGGACAGTAAAATCTGTCCTTATGCCTGTTTTTAGACAAACTTCATCCATACAAAAAATGCCTCTTTTCTGCTATTTATAATATATTACAATTAAAAAAATAATTTCTCTTGAACCTATATTATCATAAAATCACAATCATTTGAACAGCTTATTTGTCTAAAATACCCCTGTCAAAAAGTCAATAACTTAAAGTCTCAACAGATCATCTGCTATTTCTACAACATTTCCCGCTCCCATAGTTATTAACATGTCATTTTTTTTGCATTTTTTTTGAACAAAATTCTCTATTTTTTCAAAGCTGTCAAAATAATATGCATCGACAAATCTTTCTTTTAAAGCATCTGACAACATTTTCGAATGAATATTTGCTGTGTTTTTCTCTCTTGCGGCATAAATATCTGTAAGTATCACATGGTCAAAATCCTTTAATACATCAACAAAATCATTAAACAGCGCCTTTGTTCTCGTGTATGTATGCGGCTGAAATACCACCCAAATCTCATTATGCTTATATCCTCTTGCAGTATTAAGTGTTGCCCTTATTTCGGTAGGGTGATGGGCATAATCGTCTATTATTATCATGCCGTTTTTTTCTCCCCTATACTCAAAACGTCTGTCAGTACCTCTAAAACTCTCTATTGAAGAAACAACAAGATTTAAATCCATTCCGACCTCAACGCAGGCAGCTGTTGCAGCTAAAAAATTGTAGACATTATGGATTCCTGAAACTCCTAAATTAACCCTCCGCTTATTTTCTCCATGTATATACAAGTCTAAGCTCGCCCTTGAAAAATCATCAAGCCTGATATTTCGGGCGTGATAATCGGCACTTTCGTCTCCAAAGGTTATTATTTTGCTGTCAACATTTTCAAGCAGCCCTTCATAGTCATCTATCATATTATTTATTATAACGACACCGTCTTTTCCGGTGATTTTTGCAAACCTGTTGAAGGAGCTTCTGATATCGTCTATATCCTTAAAGAAATCAAGATGATCTTCTTCCACATTTAAGATCAATGAAATACTGGGCTTAAACTCAAGAAAACTGTTCATATACTCACATGCCTCGGTTAAAAAGGTCTGACCGTGTCCTATTCTTAAATTTCCGTCAATATTATTTAACATACCTCCCACAGTAACGGTAGCATCTTTTGAACTGTCATTTAATAATGCCGTTGCTATCATGGATGTGGTTGTGGTCTTTCCGTGTGTTCCGGATACCGCTATGGCATTTTCGTAGTTGTCCATAATCAAGCCGAGCAGCCTCGCCCTTGTCATAGTGGGAATATTAAGCTTTCTTGCCATTACAAGCTCCGCATTGTCATCTCCTATGGCAGCCGTATATACCACAAAATCAAGATCCTCATTTATATTTTCGGATCTGTGCCCTATGTAAATCCTTGCTCCTTTTTCTTTCAGCAATCCTGTAAGGTCGCTTTCCTTAATATCGGAGCCTGAAATATTAAATCCTCTGCTCATCAAAATCTGTGCAAGTCCGCTCATACTGATTCCGCCTATGCCTATAAAATGTACGTTGGTC
The DNA here is from genome assembly GCA_041844335.1 of Lachnospiraceae bacterium. GTDB lineage: Bacteria > Bacillota > Clostridia > Lachnospirales > Lachnospiraceae > CAUUFM01. The sequence continues at coordinate 4,382 of JBGZAX010000008.1, read as the reverse complement.
GGCTTATTAAAGTCTAAAATACACATCTGTTAATCTTTCCTTATGTTTTCTGTTTGAATTTGCGATACCATTTTCAATAAGGTATCTCTATCATTAAGATGAGGGTCATCAATCACCCTGTTAAGCAGATATTTTAAAGCCGTACCTATATCGACTCCCCTCATACCAAGTGTCATCAGATCGTTTCCGTTGATCTTTAAATCAGCTATTTTAACAGCGTCATCATTTCTCAAAATATCCAAATAATGCTCGTGTGCCAATCTCAACCCCTTAAGTCTTTCCTCCAATTTATACGATGAATGTGCAAGCAGGTCGGCTCTTTGAAGAATAAACATATTTTCCATATCGTCCTGCATAATGCTGTAAAGTCTTCTCACCGCATTTTTATCATCTGTCAGGCGATAATCGTGATATAAAATCAGCCTGCAAACACGCTTAATCGTGTTATTGTCAAACTTAAGTCTTGTTAAAATTTTCCTTGCAAGCTCTTCTCCAACTCTTGCGTGCATCTTAAAATGATCAATACCATCTTCGTCGGTGCTTTTTGTAAGAGGCTTACCTATATCGTGCAAAAGCACAGCCCACCTTAAAACGAGGTTCGGAGGAACATACTTTAAAGCTATTAAACTGTGACTGTACACATCCGTAAAGTGATTTTGATTAACCTGAAGGGTTTCAATCATCATATCTAACTCCGGCAAAACCTCCTTTGTAATTCCAAGCTCCGTTGCCAACAGAATTTCAGTTGGTCTTTCCGACAGTAAAATCTGATTTATCTCACACCTGATACGCTCCGCACTTATATTTTTAAGTAACGGCGCTTTTTTTATAATCGCAAGAGCCGTAGCGGTGTCAAGCCTGAACCCCGTCTTAGCCGCAAATCTGATAGCCCTTATAACCCTTAAGGAGTCTTCATCAAAGCGTTTTTCAGGCTCTCCCACACACCTTATTATTCCCAAATTAAAGTCACGCAAACCGTCACAAAGATCAAGTATACCGGTCTTTTCGTTATATGCCATAGCATTTATTGTAAAATCTCGCCTTTGTAAGTCCTTTTTTATGTTTTCTGTAAATTCCACATTTTTAGGATGCCTGTTGTCCTCATATTCCCCGTCTATCCTATAGGTGGTCACCTCATATGTGCTTTTACCAAGTCTAACAGTCACGGTTCCATGCATAATCCCCGTATCTATAGTGTTCTTAAATATCTCCTTTACCTTATCGGGTTCTGCACTTGTCGCAATGTCAAAATCCTTAGGAATCTTACCCATTAAACTGTCTCTTACGGCTCCGCCCACCACATATGCTTCAAATCCTCTGTTTTCAAGCTCTTCTATTATTTTACCAACGCCTTTAGGTAATTCTATTTTTACATCCTTATTAATAGGCTTTTCCCCAAATGACCATATACTTTGCTTTTTTTCCACAATAAATACATTCTCCGTCTATGCTGTTTTGTTCATCAAACGGCATACATCTTGAGCTTACAGACAGCTCTTCCTTTATCTTCTCCTCACACTCCTTACAGCCGCACCATTTAGCCCTGACAAAGCAATTATTATTATCAAATAATTGTTTGAAGTCTTCATAGGCTTCAACACTGTAGGTGTGCTCTTCCCTATTTTTCTTCGCGGAAATATACATATTTTCTTGAATATCCTTAAGGATATTAATAACCCTTGTTTCGACCTCCGCCATCTCTACCGCTATCTTTTCCTGTGTATCACGACGCACAAGAAGAACCTGCCCTTTTTCAACGTCCTTCGGTCCGATTTCAAGTCTTAGCGGAATTCCTCTCATCTCCTGCTCGCTATATTTATAACCCGGAGATTTATCGGTCAAATCAACATCTGTTCTTACTATTTTTTCAAGTCTCTCTTTTAATAAAGAAACCGCCCCCTGTACCTCCTCCTTTTCCTGCCTTATAGGCACTATCATCACCTGTATCGGAGCAATTTCGGGAGGTAATTTAAGCCCTCTGTTATCCCCGTGTGTCATAATAACAGCTCCTATTATTCTGGTAGACATACCCCAAGAAGTCTGGTGCACATTCTTTTGAATATTATCCCTGTCGGTAAATAATATTTCAAATGCTTTGGCAAAGCCGTCACCGAAATAATGACTGGTACCCGACTGTAATGCCTTTCCGTCATGCATCATCGCCTCTATTGTATAAGTAGAAACCGCTCCCGCAAACTTTTCCTTCTCCGTCTTTTCTCCCTTTATTACCGGAATAGCCAGAACCTCCTCACAAAATTCCGCATAAACATTGAGCATGGTTAATGTTCTGTCTATAGCCTCATCTGCTGTCGCATGAGCCGTATGACCCTCCTGCCATAAAAACTCTCTTGATCTTAAAAACGGTCTGGTGGTCTTTTCCCAGCGAACCACGGAGCACCACTGATTATAAAGCCTTGGAAGATCCCTGTATGAGCTGATGTCCTTCGCATAAAAATCGCAAAAAAGAGTTTCCGATGTGGGACGAACACATAGACGCTCCTGCAGCTGTTCGGCTCCTCCGTGAGTGACAAACGCAACCTCCGGTGCAAAGCCCTCCACGTGATCTTTTTCCTTTTGTAAAAGACTCTCGGGAATAAAAAGCGGCATAGAAACGTTCTGTACGCCGGTAGCCTTAAATCTTCTGTCAAGTTCATGCATTATGTTTTCCCATATAGCATAACCGTAAGGCTTTATTGCCATGCAGCCCTTAACCGTAGTATAACCTATCAAATCAGCCTTTAACACCACATCGGTATACCACTTGGCAAAATCATCTTCCATATTGGTAATAGATTCCACTTGGTTTTTATCATCACCCATTAAATTAATCTCCTTAATATAATAATTAATATAATAATTTTTACAATTTATAAAAATTCATTTGTGAAAGCTGTGCCTATCTGCCACAGCCTATGTACTCAGACGGTACCCGACACCCCATATGGTTTCAATAAGCTTTTCCTGTTCCGTATCAATCTTCTCCCTGATCTTTTTCATATGAACAGTAACCGTAGAAACATCACCGCACGAGTCCATGCCCCAAACAGTTGAAAAAAGCTCCTTCTTATTCCATATCCTGTTAGGATTTGTCGCTAAAAACAAAAGCAGTTCATATTCCATATTGGTAAGCGACCTTTCCTCTCCGTTCACATATACCCGTCTTGCAGCCTTTTCTATCACGAGATTCTTGATCTTCACAACATCATTGGTAGACTTGCTGGTAAGCCTGTCATACTTCGCGATCTGTGCCTTGACCCTTGCCGCCATTTCTGCAAAGCTGAAAGGCTTAGTCATATAGTCATCGGCTCCTGCGGACAGAGCATCTATCTTATCATATTCATCATCTCTTGCAGAAAGCATCATAATAGGAACATCCTTTGTCTGCCTTATTTTGTTTGCAACCGATACCCCGTCCATTTTCGGCAACATAATATCCAGGATTATCATATCATATTTATTCTCAGAAGCAGCATTAAACCCGGATTCTCCGTCAAAACAAACGTCCACCTCATAGCCCGACTTTTCCAAATAATCCTTTTGCAAGCCCGCAATATTGGAATCATCTTCCACAATCAACACTCTTTTCATCACATAATATCTCCCAAATACTTCCTAAGCTTAAAACTGATTTGCGTTCCCTCTCCCTCTACACTGTCGGCAAAAATCTCTCCGCCGTGATCCTCTATTATTTTTTTAACAATAGATAATCCTATACCGCTGCCGCTTCTTGCTCCGTTTCTGGCGGCATCGGCTTTAAAATATCTCTCAAAAATATGTGGCAGCTTGTCACTCGGAATTCCTGACCCATTATCCTTTATAGCAGTTATAATAAATCCGCCTCTTTCCTCCACCGTAAGATATATTGTTCCGGTTTCAGGTTCAACAAATTTTATCGAATTACCTATCATATTCTTCACTGCCTTAGATATCTTTTCGGCATCCACGCAAAATTCCGTATCATCTGAAACCGTATTCCTATACACAAAGCCTATATTCTTTGTGCTTAGATCCTGACTTATTTCGTCCGCACAGTCGTCAAAATACTCCTTGACATTTACAGGCAATATTACATCTAAAACTCCGCCCGTATCAATAGACGAATAATAGCTTAATTCCGATAAAAGTGAGGTAATCGTGTTCACCTTGTTTATTATCATTTTGGTATACTGTGTCCTTTTTTCCTCAGTATCCGCCACATTATCAAGCAATCCTTCGGCATATCCTCTGATCGAGGACAACGGTGTTTTTAAATCATGTGAAATATTGGCAATTGAGGTTTTTATAAACTGCTCGTCCTCTTTTTTTCGCTTGTTGTCACTAATCATCCTATTTCTTAAAGTTCTTATTTTAGAGCAGATCCGACCATATTCATCATACGCCGT
>JBGZAX010000007.1:0-3151 GCA_041844335.1 Lachnospiraceae bacterium | reverse complement strand
GATTTTTATTCCGGAAAAAAGATTGTGGAAAAAAGTCTGCCTGTAGCGTCCGTTCTTACTATAAGTGCGGCAGGCTCGGAGACGAGTGATTCTTCCGTAATTACAAATGATGAAGAGGAACCTCCTATAAAGATAGGATTTAATACGAAGTTCAACAGGTGCAGGTTTTCCATAATGAATCCTACTCTTACATACACTCTTCCCAAATATCAGCTGGGAGCCGGAGCATGTGATATATTTATGCATACTGTTGAAAGATTTTTCGGGGAGATAAGGGGTGAAAATTATTTGTCTGATGAGATAGCCTATTCTCTTTTCAGAACTGTAGTAAAATATGGAAAAATTGTGGTAGAGGAGCCGGATAATTATGAGGCACAATCTGAGATTATGTGGGCAGGCAGTATATCTCACATCGGACTTACCGGTCTCGGATGCAAGGGTCAGATAAACAGGCAGGGAGATTGGGCATGTCATCAGCTGGGAATGACTATATCCGCCATTTATGATTCCACACACGGTGCTACCCTGTCGGCTGTTTTCGGCGCCTGGGCAAGATATGTGATGAATACCGATATAAAACGTTTTGCCGATTTTGCAAGAAACGTTTATGGAGTTGCAGATGAGGACGATAGGGCTGCGGCTGATAGCGGTATCCGTCTTACTGAGGAATTTTTTAAGTCTCTCGGTATGCCTGTAAGCATGGGAGAGCTTTTCGGAAAGGATGTGTCCGACAGTCAAATCGAGGAGCTTGCACTGCTTTGTTCAAGGAATAAAACCAGACAAATCGGAGCTATTAAGCTGCTTGGCTATGATGATGTATATAAGATATATGTTGATGCAAGGTGACAATTACAGCTCGGCAACATTATCAGATTTTAGAGCTTACGGTTTACTAAGAGCCGCCAAAAAATCATTGATTTTTAGTATTTATAGTGATAAGATATGATAGCTTGAATCGTTTATTTAGGCGTGCGTTTATTCATAACCTTTTTGTTAAGGAGGGAAAATATGGCAATTTTTAAAGGTGCGGGAGTGGCTTTGATTACTCCGATGAAAGAAAATTATGAGGTCGATTATGAAAAATTGGCTGAATTATTAGATTTTCAAATAGAAAACAAAACTGATGCAATTATTGTATGCGGTACCACGGGTGAGCCGTCTACATTGACCGAAGATGAACACAGCGAGGTTATTGCCTTTGCTGTAAAGCATGTAAATAAGAGAGTTCCCGTGATTGCAGGAACCGGATCCAATTCTACCGTTACGGCAGTTAAGCTGAGTAAGCAGGCACAAGAGGACGGGGCTGACGGACTGCTTGTGGTTACACCGTATTATAACAGATCCAATCAAAACGGCTTATACGAGCATTATAAGATCATTGCCGAAAGTGCGGATTTGCCTATTATTATTTATAATGTTCCCGCAAGAACGGGTTGCAATATTTTGCCTGAAACGGTTGTAAGACTTGGACGTGATGTTAAAAATATCGTAGCTATAAAAGAGGCAAGCGGCAATATTTCTCAAATTGCCAAGGTTTCACAGCTATCAAGAGGTGTTATGGATGTCTATTCGGGTAATGACGATCAGATAGTGCCTATTTTAGCTCTCGGTGCTATCGGTGTTATTTCCGTGTTATCTAATGTTGCGCCTAAGCAAACTCATGATATGTGTGAATATTTCTTTAATGGAGATACTGAAAAAGCGGCAAATATGCAGCTTGACGCCATTCCTTTAGTTGATGCTTTGTTTTGTGAGGTTAATCCGATACCTGTAAAGACGGCATTAAATATGATGGGAATGAATGTCGGGCCGCTCAGAATGCCTTTGTATCCTATGTCAGATGAGCATAGGGAGCAGTTAAAAAAGGCACTGATTGATTACGGAATAAAGGTTAATCAGCGATGATAAGGGTTATTATAAACGGCTGTAACGGCAAAATGGGCAGGGCTGTACAGGATGCCTGTGCCGATTATGACAATATTGTTTCGGTTGCCGGTATTGACAAGTACAGAACAGGAAAAGAAAGTCTTCCGGTTTTTGACAGCTTAGAGCTTTGTGATGTTGATGGCGATGTGGTAATTGATTTTTCCAATGCAAGCTCTATCGATGTATTGCTTGATGCCTGTAAAGCTAAAGGATTGGCTTTGGTTCTGTGTACAACGGGTTTAAGTGAGGAGCAGATAAAAAAGGTGAATGATTATTCTGAGAGCATTGCTATTTTAAGATCTGCAAATATGTCACTTGGGATAAACGTTTTAAGAAAGCTTGTAGAGAGTTCCGCGAAAATTCTTTATACAAAGGGCTTTGATATTGAAATGATTGAAAAACATCATAAAATGAAAGTCGATGCTCCGAGCGGCACGGCGATTTTACTCGCAGATGCTGTAAACAGTGTCCTTGATAACAGATTAAGTTATGTCTATGACAGGACCGGATATAGAAGTGAAAGGCATCGCGATGAGCTTGGGATTTCTTCTATTAGAGGAGGCAGTATCGTAGGAGAGCACGAGATAATTTTTGCGGGAGCTGATGAGGTTATTTCTATAAAGCACGAGGCTTTTTCAAGAAATGTTTTTGCAAAAGGGGCGCTTGCTGCTGCGCTGTTTCTGGCGGATAAGACTTCCGGACTTTACTCTATGAAAGACGTTATAGCCTGACAAAAATGTGTATATTTGGTCAAGTTTGTTGATATTAAAGATATATTGTGGTATAATATAATCACTTAAGTGTATTTGAAATAATCATCTCGTGATTGTTTTTTACACGGCTGATCAAGATATATTGAAAGTATTTGTATATAAGCAAAGATTGTTAAAGCATTAAAATACGTTGTAAAGGAGAGGATACTATGAAATTTACTATCACCGGAAAGAATATTACAGTTACTGAAGGCTTGAGGAATACTGTAGTACAGAAGCTGGGTAAGCTTGAGAAGTATTTTACACCTGATACTGAGGTTCATGTGACCTTGGGAGTTCAAAAAGACAGGCAGAGAATTGAAGTTACGGTTCCTGTAAAGGGGCATATCATAAGATCCGAGCAGGAGAGTAATGATATGTATGTTTCTATAGATTTGGTTGTTGATGTTATTGAAAAGCAGATGAAGAGATATAAAAATAAGATTATATCTAAAAATCAGGCGGGAGCTAAT
>JBGZAX010000006.1:0-27773 GCA_041844335.1 Lachnospiraceae bacterium | reverse complement strand
CTACCAACTTATATAACTACCCCTGCAATTTATTCGTGGCAGGCTTTATCGGGTCTCCGCAGATGAATTTTATAGAAGCAAAATGCTTAAAAGAGGGAGATAACGTATTCCTTGAAATAAACAAGGATATAAAAATACAGGTTCCTCCGGCAAAGAGCAAAGCCTTAATCGACGGTGGCTATTTGGATCAAACGGTGGTTATGGGTATCAGACCTGAAAATCTTGACGATTCTGAAATAGCAGTGACGACAAGCAACGCGGTATTTGAATCGGTTATTAATGTATATGAGATGTTGGGAGCCGAAGCCTATCTGTACTTTGAACTTAATTCTCAGCCTATGACGGCAAAGGTAAATCCCAGAAGCACAGCCAGAGTCGGAGATAAAATAAAGCTTGCGATTGATACGGAAAAACTGCACATATTTGATAAAGAAAGTGGAGTTACTATTACGAACTGAAATATTTTTATTCTTATATTTTTATAAAAAACGTCGGGAGCCGTCATGGGTTCAGGCGTTTTTTTTAGAAACTCCATAACCATTGACTTTTGGTAAAAATTGCAATAAAATATTATATTAGCTTTATTTGGCTTATATTTTTTGAAAAGGAAGGTATTTATGCATTATAACAAAGTAGATAACAGCTTAAATTTCGTAGAAAGAGAAAAAGAAGTAGTAAAGTTTTGGAAAGAAAACGATATATTTAAAAAATCAGTAGAGCAAAGAGAAGGCTCCGCTTATTATACATTTTATGACGGACCTCCCACCGCTAACGGAAGACCGCATATCGGGCACGTGGAAACAAGAGCTATTAAGGATATGATACCAAGATTTCAGGCGATGAAGGGGAAATATGTTCCACGAAAAGCCGGCTGGGATACGCATGGCCTGCCTGTAGAGCTTGAGGTGGAAAAAAAACTCGGAATTGACGGCAAGGATCAGATTGAAAATTATGGAATAGAGCCGTTTATAAAGGAATGCAAAAGCTCCGTATGGAAATATAAGGAAATGTGGGAGGAGTTTTCAGATGCGGTAGGCTATTTTATGGATATGGACGATCCGTATGTTACCTATGAGAACGATTACATAGAATCAGAATGGTGGGCATTGAAGCAGATTTGGGAAAAGGGTCTGTTATATAAAGGGCACAAGATAGTGCCGTATTGTCCCAGGTGCGGAACACCGCTTTCAAGCCATGAGGTGGCACAGGGTTATAAAGATGTGAAAGAAAGATCGGCTGTAGTAAGATTTAAAGTAAAGGGTGAAGATGCTTACTTTTTAGCTTGGACTACCACACCTTGGACGTTGCCGTCCAATGTGGGTCTTTGTGTGAATCCGAAAGAAACCTATGTAAAGATCTTAAATAAGATGGAAAATATTACATATTATATGGCGGAAACTCTGATAAATTCTATTTTCGGAGAAGAAAATGATGTAGAAATTTTAGAGCATTATAAAGGAAAAGAGCTTGAATATAAAGAGTACGAGCCACTGTTCGACTACGTAAAGGGCTTAACAGATAAAAAAGGCTATTATGTAATCTGTGACGATTATGTAACTATGGGTGACGGTACGGGTATAGTACATACAGCTCCTGCTTTCGGGGAGGACGATTACAGGGTGTGTAAAAGATATGATATGCCGTTTTTACAGTTGGTTGACGAAAAAGGAGAGATGACGGATGTTACCCCTTATGCCGGAAAATTCTGTAAAAAGGCTGATGATGATATACTTAATGACTTAAAAACAAGGGGTCTTTTATTTGATGCACCAAAATTTGAACACAGCTATCCTTTCTGTTGGAGATGCAACACCCCTCTTATCTACTATGCAAAGGACACATGGTTCATAAAAATGACCGATGTCAGAGATAAGCTCATTAAGAACAACAATACGGTCAACTGGGTACCTGAATCCGTGGGGAAGGGACGTTTCGGCGACTGGATAGAAAATGTCCAGGACTGGGGTATAAGCAGAAACAGATACTGGGGTACGCCTCTTAATATCTGGGAGTGTGAATGCGGACACAGAGAATCTATCGGAAGTATAGCCGAGCTCAAAGAAAAATCTGATGACTGTCCCGATGATATAGAGCTGCATAAGCCGTATGTTGATAATGTAACTGTCAGGTGCAGTAAATGTGGCAAAAAGGCTCACAGAGTACCTGAGGTCATCGACTGTTGGTTCGATTCGGGAGCTATGCCGTTTGCACAGCATCATTACCCGTTTGAAAACAAGGAAAAATTTGAAAGAGAATATCCGGCGAGCTTTATTTCGGAGGCTGTGGATCAGACCAGAGGCTGGTTTTATTCAATGATGGCTATATCTACACTTTTGTTTGACAGCGCCTCATTTGAAAATGTTGTGGTAATGGGGCTTGTCTTAGATGAAAATGGTCAAAAAATGTCCAAATCCAAGGGTAACGCCGTAGAACCTATGGATGCCATTTATTCCATGGGAGCCGATGCCATCAGGTGGTATTTTTATACAAACAGTGCGCCCTGGCTGCCCAAAAAGTTTTCGGAAGGAGCGGTTACTGAGGGGCAAAGACGCTTTATGGGTACATTATGGAACACCTATGCTTTTTTCGTGCTGTATGCCAACATAGACAATTTTAACGCAAAGGACCATAAACTTGAAAAGGATAAACTCCCTGTTATTGACAAGTGGCTGTTATCAAGACTGCATTCCACAATTGCAGAGGTAGATAAGAACTTATCAAAATACGCTATACCTGAGGCGGCAAAAGCTCTTGATAAATTCATAGATGAGATGAGTAATTGGTACGTCAGACGCAGTCGCAGCAGATTTTGGGCTAAGGGAATGGAGCAGGATAAGATAAATGCCTATATGACTTTGTACACAGCCCTTGTGGAAATTTGTAAGGCGGCGGCTCCAATGGTGCCCTTTGTTACAGAGCAGATATATAGAAATCTTGTGTGCAGTACAGATAAGGATGCTAAGATAAGTGTGCACCTATGCGATTATCCGGTATCCGATGAAAGCTTTATCGATAAAGAGCTTGAGCAAAAAATGGAGCTGGTATTGGACGTGGTAGTCTTAGGCAGAGCTTGCAGAAACTCTGCGAATATCAAGAACAGACAGCCTGTCGGCAAAATTATGATCAAGGCGGAGGACACCTTAAACGAATTTTACCGAAATATCATAAAGGACGAGCTTAATGTAAAGGAAATTGCTCTAATAGATGATGCCGGAGCCTATACAGGCTATATCCTCAAGCCACAGCTAAGAACATTGGGACCTAAATACGGCAAGCTGCTGTCGGGAATCAGGACATATCTTTCGGAAATAGACGGAAATGAGGCTGTAAAGACTTTAAATAACGGAACCCTTGACTTTGATGTGAACGGCGAAAGAGTATCTCTGTCAATAGATGACATTATTATTGAAAATACAAAGGCGGATGGTTTTGAAACCCTTACAGATAACGGAATTACTGTGGTACTTTCAACGACACTCACCGATGAATTAATAGAAGAGGGATTTGTAAGAGAAATCATAAGCAAGCTTCAGACTATGAGAAAAGAAGCGGATTTTGAAGTAATGGATAATATTATCGTCTATGTATCTGGAAATGAGAAAATAAACAGCATAATTGAAAAAAATAAGAACAGCATATCAGAAGATGTGCTTGCAAAGGAAATTATATTTGACAGCCTTGACGGATATATAAAGGAATGGGATATAAACAAAGAAACTGCAACATTTGCTGTTAAAAAAATATAAGGGGATCGAAAAAAGGTGGAAACGATAAAATTCAGCAAGGAAGAGTTCAAAAACCAAATTATAGAAAATGTAAAAGATCTTTTCCGAAAGACAATAGATGAGGCTACAGATATGCAAATCTATCAGGCGTTATCCTATGCGGTAAAGGATATAATTATAGACAACTGGATAGAAATGCAAAAGAAGATAGATAGAGATGACCCGAAAATAGTTTACTACATGTCTATGGAATTTTTAATCGGAAGGACATTGGGCAACAACCTCATAAACCTATGTATCTATGATGAGGTAAGACAGGTATTGGATGAGCTTGGCTTTGATCTTAACGCCTTAGAAGATGAAGAGATGGATCCGGCTCTCGGGAATGGGGGGCTCGGTCGTCTTGCTGCCTGTTTTTTGGACTCTTTATCTACGCTTAATTATGCGGCTTACGGTTGCGGTATTCGTTACCATTATGGAATGTTTAAACAAAAAATAAAGGACGGTTATCAGGTTGAGGTTCCCGATAACTGGCTTAAAAACGGCTATCCATTTGAACTGAAAAGACACGAATATACCAAAGAAATAAAATTTTTCGGACATATAGAGGCGAAAAATTTAGACGGAAAAGTTATTTATGAGCATAAGGATTATAACAGTGTGAATGCCGTGCCGTATGATATACCGGTTCTCGGATACAACAATAATGTCGTAAACACCCTCAGAATATGGGATGCGGAGGCTGTGGATGTATTCAGTCTTGATATGTTTGATAAGGGCGAGTATAAAAAAGCGGTGGAGCAGGAAAACCTTGCTAAAACCATTACAGAGGTATTGTATCCGAATGACAACCATATAGCCGGAAAGGAATTAAGATTAAAACAGCAGTATTTTTTTGTATCGGCATCACTTCAGACCGCAATAGAAAAATTTAAGAAAAGCCATGCCGATATAAAGGATTTACCGAAAAAGGTTTCCTTTCAGATGAACGACACGCATCCCACTCTTACGGTGCCCGAGCTTATGCGTATTCTAATGGACGATGAGGGCTTATCCTGGGACGAAGCTTGGGAAATTACTGTGAAATCCTGTGCCTATACCAATCATACCATAATGGCGGAGGCTCTTGAAAAATGGCCTATAGACCTGTTTAAAAGGCTGCTGCCGAGAATTTATATGATAGTAGATGAAATAAACAGACGCTTTGAGCTTGATATAGAAAAGGCTTATCCTAATGATATGAATAAGAAGAAAAATATGTCCATTTTGTATGAAGGACAGGTGAGAATGGCATATTTAGCTATAGTAGGCGGTTATTCCGTAAACGGGGTGGCGGCTCTTCATACAGAAATACTTAAACGTGAGGCTCTAAAAGACTTTTACATAATGATGCCGGAAAAGTTTTCAAATAAGACCAACGGCATTACTCAAAGAAGATTTTTAATGCACGCCAATCCGTTATTATCCAAGTGGATAACGGAAAAAATCGGTGATGAATGGGTGACTGATCTTAGAAAGATATCAAAATTAAGCCCGTATATCGAAGATAAAACTGCAAGAAATGAGTTTTTAGAGATAAAAAGGCAAAACAAAATAAGGCTGGCTAAGTATATAAAGGAACATAACGGCATAGACGTTGATGTGGACGGCATTTTTGATATTCATTCAAAGAGATTGCACGAATACAAGCGTCAGTTGATGAATATTTTGCATATAATGTATCTGTACAACAAATTAAAGGAAAATCCGAATATGGACTTTACCAAAAGAACCTTTATATTCGGTGCAAAGGCTGCTCCCGGATACCACAGGGCAAAGCTTACCATAAAGCTTATAAATTCCGTAGCCGATGTGATAAACAACGATCCGAGCATAAACAATAGGATAAAGGTCGTATTCATTGAGGATTATAAGGTATCAAATGCCGAGCTTTTATTTGCGGCAGCTGATGTATCGGAACAGATATCCACGGCAAGTAAAGAGGCATCTGGAACCGGAAACATGAAGTTTATGCTCAACGGTGCAATTACCATAGGCACTATGGACGGTGCGAATGTGGAAATGTATGAGGAATTGGGTCATAAGGACATGTTTATCTTCGGAATGTCCGATAAGGAGGTAATAGAGCACGAAAACAATAAAGATTATCACTCTATAGACATCTATAACAGTGATAATGACATAAGATTTTTATTGTCGGAGCTTATAAGCACGAGGTTTTCTAAGGAAAAGCCAGAACTTTTCAGAGATATTTATAATTCTCTTCTTTATGACAGCGGTTCGGAGGTTGCGGACAGGTTCTTTATTCTAAAGGATTTTAGAAGCTATGTGAAAGCACAGGAGGCTGTGGGGAAAGCCTATAAGGATAGAGAAAGCTGGGCAAAAATGGCTATACATAATATCGCATCATCCGGTAAATTTTCTTCTGACAGAACAATAGAAGAATATGTAAATGATATCTGGCATCTTAATAAGATAAAATGATGAATTACACCTATATACTTGAGTGTGCTGATAAGACCTTATATACCGGATGGACAAAGGACTTGGATAAAAGGCTTAAGCTTCACAATGCGGGCAGAGGTTCAAAATATACTAGGGCACGTCTTCCGGTAAGGCTTGTATATTTTGAGAGTTTTGAAGAGGAAAACGATGCCAGAAAAAAAGAAGTGGCGATAAAGAAGCTATCAAAAAGTGAAAAGCTTAAATTAATCAATGGATTTGATAAAAAAGGGGAATGAAATTATGAGAAAAATAGGGGGTAAATTATTCGTTCTTACGCTTTCGTTCGTTTTATTATTTGCAAAACCGACTTATGCCGATACAAAGGGAGTTATAAATAGCGGAAAGGGTTTGTTCGTACGTGAAAAGAATAATAAAAAGTCGGCAGCCATAGGCTCATTGAAAGATAAAACGGAGGTGGAAATAATAAAAGCCACCAAGAATTGGTACAAGATAAAATTTAATACAATTGATGGTAAGACGTTCGGCTATGTCCTGCGTGAATACGTGCAGGTGTCAAAAAGCGATAAAGCCGCACTTGATAAAAAAATAAAAAAAGCCGAGGAAAAAAAGAACAAAAAATCAAAAAAAGAAGAAAAGGCAGAGAATAAGACAAAAACCGACAAAATTAAAAAGTCCGAGAAAACTGATAAAAAAGACGCAGATAATACAAAAAAACCTGTTGAAAAGGACAAAAGTGTCAAAAAAGAGGACAGCACAAAGGTAAACAGAAACTATCAGTCGGTTATAATTGCCACAAACCTTTTAAACGTAAGAGAAAAAAATAGCAAGAAGAGCAGGATAATAGCTTCCGTGACGGCAAATGAAACCTATCCGATAAAAGAAATTACGAAAAATTGGGTAAGAATAGCCCTAACCGATTCTCTTGAAGGTTATGTAATGCGTGATTATGTGGATTTTTCAGTTATTGAGGTGAAACCTGAAAGCGGTGAAAAGACTGCAGCTGCAAAGACCGCCGGCGATACTGCGGTGCAAAATAATACGTCCGATCAGGGAAAGTCCAATGATAAGAAAAACAATAAAGAAGAGAAACCGTTTGACAATTCATCAGGAGAGGATCCGACTATAGGTGCCACCATAGATGAGGTTATTATGCACGCAGAGGAGATTGATTTTACCGAGCTTGACGGAAAAGTGGCAATATCGACAGTTCCTGCGGTAAACGTACGTCAGGATACAAATACCAAAAGTCCTATTCTTTCAATGCTGCTTAAGGGAGGGCGACTTCAGGCGACTGGAATTTCCGATGATTGGATAAGGGTTGAAATAGACGAGGACAGCGGCTATATAATGAAACAGTATGTCAATGTAGAGGACGGGGTGATAGTGCACGTACAGCCGGATCCTAATCAATATATAGCAAGGGATGAATCTCAGATACAAGCTCCAAACGGAAGTGACGGAGAGGCGGTTGTTGAGTTTGCAAAGCAGTTTCTTGGAAATCCATATGTCTGGGGAGGAACAAGCCTTACAAACGGTACGGACTGTTCAGGCTTTGTACAAGGCGTTTATAAACATTTCGGATATAATTTAAAGAGAACATCGGCTCAGCAAAGAACCGAAGGAGTAGAGGTTTCTTCGCTTTCAGAGGCGCTCCCCGGCGATCTTATCTGCTATAACGGGCATATCGGTATTTATATGGGGGTCGGAAAGGGTCTGATACACGCAAGCAACCCGAGGTCGGGAATTATTATTACGGAAAACCCCAGCTACAGACCGATACTTTCAATTAGGAGAATATTAAGATAATGATTTATGTACTGATGGGAAAATCCGCAGCGGGAAAGGATACCGTTATTCAAGAACTGTTAAAGAATAAAGAGATAGGCTTAAAAAAGATTGTACAATACACCACGAGACCAATAAAAGAAACGGAAGAAAACGGTCGTGAATATTTTTTTGTGGATATTGATACAATGAACCGTCTTGAACTTGAGGGGAAAATTATAGAAAAACGTTTTTATAAGACAGTATATGGTGAGTGGTATTATTTTACAAAAAATGAAAGCCTTGATATAAAAAATCAGGCATATATTTTGATAGGAACGCCCGAGGTATTAAAAACATTAAGAGAATATTACGGCAGGCGTTACGTCAAGGGGATACTGTTGACTTTAGATGACGGGGTGAGGCTCCAAAGGGCATTGAATCGAGAAAAAAAGGTGAAAAATCCCAGATATGCGGAAATGTGCAGAAGATTTTTATCAGATGAAGAGGATTTTTCAGCGGAAAACTTGGGAGAGGTTGAATTTACTGTTGAAAATTTGAATTTAAGCAACACATTAAGTAACATAATTGATTTTGTAAAGAAGGGGTGATACCTTGGTAACAATAAAGGAGCTTTACTTAAACTACGATGAGCCTATGCTTATATATGTACAAAGGTCTGATGAAAAGCCATTTACACTTAATGCCAAAATAATACAGCTGAGTGCACAGGAAATCAGGTTCAAATGCAAAACGAAAATAAAAAAAAGTGAGATAGTAGGTGTCATATTTAAGATCGGAAAAAGAGATATAATTGCGAATATCATAATCGAGGGACAGAAAAAAAGACGTGCCATATTAAAGTCGGAATTTGTCGGAAGTTTCATAGGGCTTAAGCTTGAACAGGAGCATTACATAAGAAAATTTGTCCTATATGAAAATTTAAAAATGAACAGAAAAAGACGTATATTGAGGCAAAGAGAGAAACAAAAATAAGGGGGTCTTGTTTGTGGACGGGATACTTGATTTTAATCTGATAAAAAATAACACAATAGCAGGTCAAAAATTGACACAGCTGTTTAACGCGAAGGAGTACAGAGGCTCTTATATTATCTATGGAGATGCCTATTCAGGTCAAAAAATGCTTGCTAAAGATCTGGCTAAGGCAATAATCTGCACGGATAATGATCATAATAAAAGACCCTGTAATAATTGTGCAGCTTGCAGGGCGGTAGACGGCTTAAGTCATATTGACGTTATTTATGTGGATTATGAAAATGCAAGCTCAATAGGTGTAGAAGATATCAGAGAAAAAATACAGGATACGGTTATGATTAAGCCTATTATGTCCAACGAAAAGGTCTATATAATCTTTGATGCTGAAAAAATGACCGTGCAGGCACAGAACAGTCTGCTTAAAATATTGGAAGAGCCGCCGCATTTTGTACATTTTATTCTGACCACAAGCAATATTGAAAAATTAATTTCTACGATCCGGTCGAGGGCTTTGCAAATAGCCACTACGGATATCGGCGATGATGATCTCAGAAAATTATTGGAAGATATAGATGATATCGACGAGGAAGAAAAGAACCTGATTGTCGCATTTTCTTTCGGTAAGATAGAGAGGGTTGATATTCTTTTAAAAAACAGAAATGTGAGAACTGTCTACGAAAGAGTGGCAGTCTTACTGAAAAAATTTGAGAACGGCTTTTTTGAGTATCTGATGATCGAATTTGAGAAATTTGAAGAGGAGGGTATGAATATTGTAGCCGTACTTGATTTATTAAAGCTGTTTTTTAGAGATGTAATGTTCTTCAAGGCTTTAAAAAACAGTGAAAATCTTGTATTTAAGTCAAAGCTTCAGGAGATAAGAGACTGGGCCAATAAATGCTCCTATGAGGGAATAGAAAGAATAATAGAGGATATAAACAAGACCCAGGAAAGAATAAGCGTCAGGGTTCAAAAACCTTTGGCAATAGAGCTTTTAAGATACAGAATAAGAACAGAAAAGGCTATAGAGATATAAGATAGTTTAAGGAGAAATAATGCAAACTGTTATAGGAGTAACATTCAGATCTGCCACAAAGCTGTACTACTTTGATCCTATGGACAATAAGGATATAAAAAAAGGTGATATGGTAGTGGTGGAGACCACAAGGGGTATGGAGGTAGGACGCGTAATATTGTCATACAGTGAAATAGAGCCGGATCCGCAAATTCTTCCGATAAAGCCTATAGTTAAGGTAATGGACGAAAAAGATCTGTTAAAGATAAAGGAAAACAGGAAAAGAGAAAGAGAGGCACATAAGATTTGTGCCGAAAAAGTAAAAGAACACGGGCTTGATATGAAGCTTATAGATGCACAGTACACTTTTGATAACACCAAGGTGATTTTCTACTTTGTATCGAACGGGCGAATAGACTTTAGAGCATTGGTAAAAGACCTTGCCGCAATTTTCAGAATGAGGATAGAGCTAAGACAGATAGGAGTGAGAGATGCGGCTAAGATGACAGGTGGGCTTGGACCATGCGGTAGAGTTATGTGCTGTTCATCTTATATGCACGACTTTGCTCCGGTTTCTATAAAAATGGCAAAAACACAGAATCTCTCTTTAAATCCGAGTAAAATTTCAGGCAGCTGCGGACGACTTATGTGCTGCCTTAATAATGAAAATGAAACCTATATTGATTTAAATAAAAACCTTCCAAATGTGGGAGATGTTGTAAAAACAATAGACAATTTAAACGCAGTGGTTCAAAGTGTAAATGTCTTAAGGCAGAGTGTAAAAATAATTGTGGACGTTGATAAGGATGAAAAAGAGGTAAGAACGGTAGAAATAAAAGACATCAAATTCAAACCCTCTAGAAAAAGACATCAGGAATTAAGCAAAGAGGAATTAAAGGAGTTAAAAGAACTGGAGGCGCTGGAGGATTGATGAATGAGCTTTTGGCCTTGACAGATGAGGATATAGAAAGGCTTGGAATAGGCGATTTTTTCCTTTTGCAGAAAAAGAAAGGCTTTCGTTTCGGGGTGGATGCCGTTATCTTATCAGATTTTGTGAATAAAAAGAGAGGTAGGGTCTTGGATCTTTGCTCAGGCAGCGGAATTATCCCGATACTTTTGATTGCAAAAAATAAGGCGGACAGTTTTTTTGCACTTGAAATAGTGGAAGAGCTCGCAGATATGATAAATAGGAATATAAGGCTGAATTCACTTGAAGAAAGAGCGGGAGTTGCCTGTGGAAATCTCTGTGAGATAGAAAAATATTGTCAGAAAGAAAGTTTTGATTTTGTTACAGTAAATCCGCCATATATGAAAGCGAATTCGGGAGTAAATCCTGACGATTTTAATAGGAATGTTGCGAGGTTTGAGGTGGCTTGCACCATAGACGATGTGGCAAAGGCGGCAGCTTATGCTCTAAAGCCCAAGGGCAGCATCTATCTTATTCACAGAGCTTATAGACTGGTGGATATTATAAGCACTCTCACAAAATATAGGCTTGAGCCGAAAAGAATGAAGCTTGTAAAGCATGACAATAAAAAAACGCCTTCAATGGTGCTTATTGAGGCGATAAAATACGGCAACAGGCAGCTTAATATAGAGCCTGATTTTATAATAGGGGAATAAGAATGGCGGGAAACTTATATATAGTCGGGACACCTATCGGAAACCTGGGGGATATCACCATAAGGGCAATAGAAACATTAAAAAAGGTTGATGTGATAGCGGCGGAGGATACCAGAAACACCAGAAAGCTGTTGACACATTTTGAAATAAAAACACGTCTTATCAGTTTTCATGAGCATAACAGGCTTTCAGCGACCGATCTGATTATAGAAAAATATTTATTAAACGGTCAAAGTGTTGCTTTGGTAAGTGACGCGGGTATGCCCATGATATGTGATCCCGGATTTGACTTAATAAGAGCCGCCATAGGCTGCGGCATATCTGTTACCACCGTTCCGTCGGCGACAGCCTTTGTAAGTGCGGCTGTCTTATCCGGATTTGTAAACGGTGGCTTTATTTTTGACGGATTTTTGCCGAATTCGGATAAGGAAAAGCGAGAAATTTTAAGAGAACTTGTTGATGAAACAAGAGATTTGATTTTTTATGTGGCACCTCATAAGCTGATTAAAAACCTTAATATAATTCTTGAGGTTTTAGGAGATAGGCAAATAGCTCTTGCAAGGGAGCTGACCAAGCTCTATGAGGAGGTGCTGAGGTTCAGTGTTTCCGAGGCTCTTTTATACTATGAAAAAAACGAACCTAAGGGGGAATATGTCATGGTGGTGAAGGGAAGAAGTAAGGAAGAGCTCAGAAAAGAAATGACAGATAAAAACAGAAGTACGGGAATAAAAGAACAGATGCAGCTTTATCTTGATATGGGAATTGATAAAAAGGCCGCGATGAAAAGGCTTGCAAAGGAGCGAGGACTTAATAAAAGAGATGTATATAAGCAGCTTTTATAGGCTTTCAAGTATATGTGGTTTATCGCAAAAAACAGCAAACAAATCAATGAACCTGTCAATACTATGTAACAATTTGTTACATAGTATTGACGTCAAAAAATGTTTAAATGTGTGATACAAATAAAATGTCACTAATTGTCAAGCTGATACGAAAATTATCACAAAAATATAACAAAACGTTGCATTTTATTTTAAATAAAGAAATGGGAATTTGGAAAATGAAAGATACAACAAACAAAGCAAATATAATAAATATCGGAATAGATGTAGGATCCACCACTGTAAAGCTCGTGGCTCTTAACGAGAAAAACGAGCTGGTATATTCAAAATACGAAAGACACCATTCAAACATAAATGAAACATTAAAGCAAATGGTAAATGATGCCTATAATACTCTGAGTGACATCAGTATAAGGATAGCAATCACAGGGTCCGGAGGAATTAATCTTGCATCATCTCTTAATGTGGACTTTGTTCAAGAAGTTATAGCCGGAACAAAAGCGATAAGAACCTTTAATCCGGAAACCGATGTAGCGATTGAATTAGGGGGAGAAGATGCAAAAATCACATATTTTTCCGACAGCATAGAGCAAAAAATGAATGGAACATGTGCAGGAGGGACAGGCTCCTTTATAGATCAAATGGCTACGCTCTTAAAAACGGACCCCATGGGACTTAATGAGTATGCCAAGAACTATGATACCATTTATCCGATAGCTGCACGATGCGGAGTATTTGCCAAGACCGATGTACAGCCTCTTATAAACGAGGGTGTAAAAAAGGAAAATATCGCAGCATCCATTTTTCAGGCTGTCGTAATTCAGACCATATCGGGGCTTGCCTGCGGTATGCGAATTAGAGGAAATGTGGCATTTTTGGGAGGACCCTTGTACTATTTGTCGATGCTTAGACAAAGATTTATCGACACCCTTAAATTGACCGACGATCAGATTATTTTTCCCGAAAATTCTCAGCTTTATGTGGCGATAGGCTGTGCGCTTTTGGCGGGCGAGAGTGAAAATGTTATTAATCTTTCTGATTTGGCAAGAGATTTTGAAAATGTGAAATCAAGCAGTCTTACAGAGAGCAATAGACTGGAGCCCTTATTTAAAAGCGAAGAAGAATATGAAATTTTTAAGGAAAGGCACGAAAAAAACAAGGTAAAAAGAAATAATCTTAAAGACTATGAGGGTAACTGCTATTTAGGAATAGACGCAGGCTCCACTACCACAAAATTGGCCCTGATAGACGAGGAGGGAGCATTGCTTTTTACACATTACGGAAGTAATAACGGCTCACCTCTTAAATCCACCATTAAGGCGTTAAAGGAGATGTACAGTCTTATGCCGCCTACTGCCAAAATAGCCTATTCCACAGTCACAGGATATGGAGAGGGCTTGCTTAAAAAGGCTTTAAGCGTGGATTTCGGGGAGATAGAAACCGTGGCGCACTTACGGGCGGCCGATTTTTTCTTAAATGGTGTCAACTTTATCTTGGATATCGGCGGTCAGGATATGAAATGCCTTAAAATAAAAGACGAAACCATTGATTCGATTTCTCTGAATGAGGCGTGTTCTTCAGGCTGCGGTTCATTTTTGGATACTTTCGCAACCTCTTTAAATCTTCCGATAGAAAACTTTGTAAAAGAGGCAATAAATGGAAAAAATCCGGTGGATTTAGGCTCAAGATGTACGGTGTTTATGAATTCAAGGGTAAAACAATCTCAAAAAGAGGGAGCCTTTACCTCCGACATAAGTGCCGGTCTTTGCTATGCGGTTATAAAAAACGCGTTATTTAAAGTGATAAAGATAAAAAATAAGGAGGAGCTTGGAGAAAAAATAGTCGTTCAGGGAGGAACATTTTATAATGACGCTGTTTTAAGAGCCTTTGAGCTGTTATCGCAAAGAGAGGTCGTAAGACCTGATATTGCCGGAATAATGGGGGCGTTCGGCTGCGCCTTGATCTCCAAAAATCGCTATAAATACGGCTATGAAAGCACTCTTATAGGACAGAAAGAGCTTCATAATTTCACATCTAAAAACGAGATTACACGCTGTAAAAAATGCTCAAATTCATGCCTTTTAACGATAAACAGTTTTGGAAACAACGATAAATTCATCTCCGGAAACAGGTGTGAAAAGGGGCTTGGCGACTCATATGTTAAAAACAACCTTCCCAATCTCTTTGAATATAAGTATAAAAAGCTCTTTTCGTACAAATCCTTAACTGAAAAAGAGGCACAAAGAGGAATTATAGGAATACCGAGAGTCCTTAATATGTATGAAAACTACCCGTTATGGCATACCTTTTTTACAAATCTTAAATTCAGGGTGGTGCTTTCGGACAGATCAAGTGCGAAAATCTATGAAAAGGGAATAGAAACTATTCCCTCGGAGTCGGCTTGTTTTCCGGCAAAGATGACACACGGGCATATTATGAACCTTATAGAAAAGGGAGTTAAAAAAATCTTTTATCCGAGTGTAACCTATGAGAATTTAGAGGATAGAATTGACGGGACTAACAGCTACAACTGTCCTATAGTAATTTCCTATCCCGAGGTGATAAAAAATAATGTGGATGCTCTAAAAGAGGAAAATATAGAATTATATATGCCTTTTATTTCATTTATGGACACTAAATCTGCCATAAACAGGCTTTATGAAACACTTAGGGATGACTACAATATAACCAAACCTGAGGTTGCAAAGGCTTTTAAAGTCGCAGTTAAGGAGCAGGAGAGTTTTAAAGCGGACATAATGAAAAAAGGTGAAGAAACCTTGGAATACATTGAAAAAAATAACTTGAAGGGTATTGTATTGGCAGGCAGACCCTATCATCTTGATCCTCATATAAATCACGGAATTCCTGATGTCATCACATCACTTGGAATGTGTGTGCTTACGGAGGAGAGCATAGCTCATCTTTCGAATGAGGAAAAAAACTTAAGAGTTATAAACCAGTGGACCTACCATTCAAGGCTCTACAGGGCGGCTGCGGTTGTATCAAAAAGGGCGGATTTAGAGATAGTACAGCTTAATTCTTTCGGGTGCGGCTTGGATGCCGTTGCTACCGATCAGGTGCAGGAAATCATGGAGCGAAACAATAAAATCTATACCCTGCTTAAAATAGATGAGGTGTCGAATCTTGGAGCGGTCAAGATAAGACTTAGATCCCTGAAGGCAAGTATGCAGGACAGAGAGCAAAAACACGTAATGCCGCATGTCATCGGTGTTCCAAGTAAAAGAATTGTATTTACGGAGGCAATGAAAAAGAAGCATACAATACTCTGTCCTCAAATGGCACCGATACACTTTGAATTAATAGAGGCGGTTTTCAGATACAGCGGATATAATTTCGTGCTTTTAACAGATGAAAAGGGAGCTGTTGACGAGGGATTAAAATACGTAAATAATGATGCCTGCTATCCTGCAATTATAGTAATAGGTCAGCTGATAATGGCGTTAAAATCGGGGAAGTACGATATAAACAATACCTCCGTTATAATGTCACAGACGGGAGGAGGCTGTAGAGCCACCAATTATATAGCGTTTTTAAGAAAGGCTCTAAAGGACAGCGGTTTTGCAAATGTGCCTGTCATATCCCTAAATCCTAAGGGCTTTGAAAAAAATCCCGGCTTTAAGGTAAGCTTCGATCTTTTGGATAGGGCGCTTCAAGCCTTGATATATGGCGATCTTTTAATGAACCTTCTATATGCCACAAGACCTTACGAAAAAAATGAAGGGGATGCAGACAGATTATACGAAGAAATTACAGGTTTATTTAAAAAGGAGCTTAAAGCACATAAAAAACATGATTTTATAAAAAATATCTATTATGCAGTGGAAAAATTTGATGCTGTAAAAAAGAAAAATGTAAAAAAGCCCAAGGTAGGGGTGGTTGGAGAAATCCTTGTAAAATTCCATCCTACAGCCAATAACTCCGTGGTAAAGGTGATAGAAGGTGAAGGAGCTGAGGCGGTAGTCCCATCACTTTTGGACTTTGTTCTCTACACCCTTTACAACGAAAAGTTCGTCTATGAAAACCTTGGCGGAAAATTTTTGACGTATCATATAAAAAATATGATAATAAATTACATAGAAAATTACCGAAAACATCTGAGGCTGGCACTTAAAAATTCCAAATTCTACAATGCACCGCCTACAATAAAGGAAATAGCAAGTGGAGCGAATAAGGTTATGTCGCTCGGGCATCAGACCGGCGAGGGGTGGTTTTTAACGGGTGAGATGATAGAATTAATCGCATCCGGAGTAAAGAATATAATCTGCGTACAACCTTTTGCCTGCCTGCCTAATCATGTCACGGGAAAAGGAATGGCAAAGGAGCTGAAGCACCTGTTTACAGGAACAAACATAGCAGCAATAGATTATGACCCCGGAGCGTCGGAGGTAAATCAGCTGAACCGTATAAAGCTTATGCTCTCAAGAGCCTTTGAAAACTTTAAGTAGAATGTTCTTATTATTGTCCGGAAATTGCTGATGAAAAAGAATAATATATAAGAATGTATAAATTTTTATTGCAAATTGTGGCAATTTGATGTATATTAAATAAAAAAAAGGAGAACTACGTATGGATATGAATCAAAATCAAAATTTTCAGCCACAGCAAAATCAGTCAGGCAATATGCCGTACCAAAATGCGCAGATGCCTCAAATGGCGCCGATTCCCGCACGACCTAAAGCAAAAATGCTCTTTGCGGTGAGTATAATTATGATAGTATTTTCTGTAATAGGTCTTTTCTCGGCTGTAAACAGCCAAAACGCCACAAAATTGATTATACAGCAATATATATCTTTGGGAATGGATCCTGCACTTGCAGATAAGGTAAATTCCATTTTACCTATGGTCGCAGCTTTTTCTTTCATTTTGGCGTTACTGGAATTAATATCCGGAATACTTGGGATACTATTCAGCAAAAAACCTGAAAAAAGTGTTGTGATTATAATATTGGGATGTATTTTGACAGCACTTGTTATAATCAACTCGCTTGTGGTATCGAAAGCTATAAGCGATGCATTTAAGCCGTTTTTAGAAAGTCTCGGAGTGGATGTTGGCGCGTCTGCGGCGATGAATATGAGCAGCATTATAGGTATGATATTCGGTTTGATAATTCCTGTTTTATACATAATAGCAGGACTGAAGCTTGGGAAGTTAAGAGAGAATAATACATATTAATTAAAAAAACTCATAGCATTTCCTATTTTACTCTTTATTTTTTCTTAAAGCTGATATATAATAAAATATTGTAAAAATTATCGATATTCTGGAAGGAAATGAAAATGTATTCAGTAGATATAGGAATTGATTTGGGAACGGCAAGCATCCTTGTTTATGTAAAAGGCAAGGGAATTGTCCTAAAAGAGCCGTCAGTGGTGGCACTTGACAGAGATACGGGGAAAATAAAGGCTATAGGAGAGAGTGCAAGACTGATGCTCGGGCGAACTCCCGGTAATATAGTGGCTATAAGACCTTTAAGAAAGGGTGTTATTTCAGATTATACCGTTACAGAAAAGATGATGAAATACTTCGTTCAAAAAACTCTTGGTAGAAGATTTTTTAAACGTCCGAGGGTGGCGGTATGTGTGCCCAGCGGTGTGTCCGAGGTGGAACAAAAGGCGGTTGAAAATGCGGCATATAATGCCGGAGCAAGAGAGGTTCTGGTAATAGAAGAACCTATAGCAGCGGCAATAGGCTCCGGTATAGATATCACCAAGCCTTGTGGTAATATGATAGTTGATATAGGAGGAGGTACCACGGATATAGCCGTAATTTCGCTTGGTTCAGCCGTTGTGTCAACCTCTGTAAAAATAGCCGGAGATGACTTTGACGAGGCTTTAATTCGTCATATGAGAAAAGCGCACAGCTTACTTATAGGAGAGCATACCGCAGAAAATCTTAAGACCACCATAGGAACCTGTTATAGGGGTAGCAAGGAAGATACTATGGACATAAGAGGAAGAGATTTAGTCGAAGGATTGCCTAAGACTATTACCGTAAATGCTGCGGAAACCACTATGGCTCTGAGTGAAACCACAGGTCAGATATGTGATGCAATACACAGCGTTCTTGAACGCACGCCTCCTGAACTTGCAGCCGATATCGCCGATAGAGGGATTGTCCTTACGGGCGGCGGAGCCTTGCTTAACGGTCTGGAGGAGCTTATTATAGAAAAGACCGGAATAAATACCATAACTGCTGATGAAGCTATGAATTGTGTAGCTATAGGTACGGGAAGATTTGTGGAAATACTATCGGAAAAAGATCCGGTATTATAAAAATGATAGAATTAGACGGTGTAGTAGAAAATATAATTTTTAGAAATGAGACGAACGGCTATTGTGTTTTGGATTTAAAGCTTGATAATGAAGAAGAAAATACAATAGTCGTCGGCTCTTTTTATAATGTGAATGTGGGTGACATTATGAATGTAAGGGGCGAGTACGTGGAACATCTTATCTACGGCACCCAATTTAAAATGTCCTCATATAAATCATCAAGGCCCAAAAGCCTTGACGGGATAAAGGCATATCTGGCATCGGGAGCTCTACCGCATATAAAGGCGGCTCTTGCCACTAAAATAGTCGCAGAATTTGGCGAAAAAAGTCTTGAAATAATGCAGGAAGACCCTGAAATCTTAAGTAAAAAAATCAAGGGAATCACCCTAAAACGTGCACAGGAAATCTCTACAGTGCTACAGCAAAACAAAAAAAGGACAGAGGCTGTAATCTTTATGCAGGAATACGATATCTCATCATCTCTTGCTATAAAGCTCTATGAAAAATACTCAGATAAAATATACGAAATAATAAAAACAAATCCATATGAAATAGCGGACGAGGTGAGCGGTGTAAGTTTTAAAACAGCTGATAACATCGCTATTAAGGCTAATATTAGCAAAAATTCAGAGTTTAGAATTTATTCTGGAATTATTTTTGCTCTAAAATCCGCACTTAACGAGTGTCATTCCTATTTACCGATAGAAAGTCTTGAAAATGATGCATCAAGGCTTTTAGAGCTTAATATAGATGATATCGAGCCTTATATAAAAGACCTTGTGTTCGATAAAAAGCTTATAGGAAAGATAGAAAACGGTGTAACCAAAATCTATCTGCCATACATATTTTATATGGAAAAAAATATCGCATACAGGCTTTCAGACCTTAATTTAAAATATGAAATAGACGAAGAAAAGACCCTTAAAAAAATAGAACAAATAGAAAGGGAGGATAATATAATTCCCGATGAAACACAGCTGGAGGCCATATTAAAGGCATTAAAATCAGGGCTGCTTGTGATAACGGGAGGTGCCGGAACGGGAAAAACCACCGTGCTTAAAACCATAATAAAGCTTTACGAAAACGAGGGGCTGAAAGTCGCACTGGCAGCACCCACCGGAAGAGCTGCAAAGAGAATGACGGAGGCGACAGGAAGAGAAAGCCTTACCGTACATCGTCTTTTAGAAGCGAGAGGTTCCGATAATGAAAGTACCGTCATATTTGACAGAAATCAGGAAAATCCCTTAGAGGCAAGGCTCATAATAATAGATGAAATGTCAATGGTTGATTTACCTTTAATGAACAGCCTGCTTAAGGCTATCCCTGTAGGTTCACGACTTATCTTGACGGGAGATGCAAATCAGCTCTCATCCGTGGGAGTCGGAAATGTTTTAAACGATATAATACGTTCCGGTAAAATAGAGGTGATAACCCTAAAGAAGATATTCAGGCAGACAAAAAACAGCAATATAGTAAGTATGGCTCATAATATAAATAAAGGGCTTTTAATAGAGCCGAAAATTTTAGGTCCCGATTTTATTTTCCTTGAAAGAGATGATACCTACAGTCTTAAAATGACCCTTTTAACAATGATAATGAGCAAACTTCCAAAGGCTTTCGGTATAGACGCATTTGATATTCAGGTACTTTGCCCTATGAAAAAGGGGCAGGCGGGAGTGGAGGAGATGAATAAGCTTTTGCAGTTTAAACTTAATCCCCCAGATGATGAAAAATATGAGTATGTAATAGGCGATACCGTTTATCGTGAGGGCGATAAGGTAATGCAGGTAAAAAACAATTATCAGATAGACTATGAGATAAAGAGTGAGAGCGGCTTTGTTTCCGAAAGAGGAAATGGGATTTTTAACGGAGATCAGGGTAAAATACTTAAAATCAATCAGTTTTCAGCCACTATGACCATACTTTTCGATTACAACAGGTATGTAGAATATCCTTTTAATATGCTTGATCAGCTGGAGTTGTCCTATGCTATTACCGTTCATAAATCCCAGGGCAGTGAGTTCGGTGTGGTGATACTGCCGTTATTTGACAACAATGCTCTTTTAATGACAAGAAATATTTTATACACCGCGATCACCAGAGGAAAAAAATGTGTGTGTATATTGGGACGGAAGGAGATATTTTGCAGAATGGTTGAAAATGTAGGAGATTTCAGGAGGTTTTCTTCATTAGATGAAAGAATTAGAGAGGCGGAAAATATCAGCAAAAGCAGTATTGATGAAAATAATTGATGTTTTTTATCCGAGAAGAAATTTTATTACGCATAAGGTGGATAACGGTAAAAAAATAACATTGAAAAACATAGTGGATAAAAGCTGCTTAAAATGCGGAAGATTGATTGAAGATTCCGAAAAAGAATTTTGCTGTGAGTGCATGAATAATATCAGACATTTTGACAGGGGAGTTTCTCTTTCGCTTTATGATGAACAGATGAGAAAATCAATACTTATGTTTAAGGACGGCTTTAGGGCGGAATATGGAGAATATTATGCGAAAGAGCTTTATTATGTGCATAAAGATTTTTTTGACTGCATCGATATAGATTTTATCATTCCCGTACCGATTTCGAGAAAAAAGTTAAGAAAAAGAGGCTATAATCAGTCGGAGATAATCGCCAAAAAGCTTGGAGAGTTGCTTAATAAAGAGGTGAAAAACTGTATAGTAAAAAAGCTTGATGTAAAGGATCAAAAAAGCCTTAATGCGGAAAATAGAAAAAAGAATTTAAAAAATGCTTTTATTTTATGCGATGATATAGTACAATCAAAGAGAATATTGCTGGTAGACGATGTTTTTACTACCGGAAGTACTATAGATACCTTGGCGGAGCTTTTAAAAGAAAACAAAGCTGCCAAAGTATATTTTTGCACAGTCTGCACAGGAAGTGGGGATCTTTATGCTTGATGAAGAAAAAATAAGGCTTATGACCAATCTTGCAAAAGAGGAAAGAAAAAGCTCCTTACAAAAAAATATTCTTATTGTAAGGACATATCGAAGTGACTATTTGATAAAAAACGGAATTTTATCTTTTATCGTGGGAACTATGTTGTTCGGTATATTTTTTATGATTTATGCGGTAAGACATTTGGAAAAGGTGAGTGTAGCCATATTTACAGATAGATTTATGGGATTTTTTAGCGAATTAATGTTAAAATATGCCATTTTTATCGTGCTTTATTTAGGAATTAATCTGCTTGTATATAACATAAAATACAGCAAGGCCTATGATAATTTTATGAATTACAGGCGATTTCAAAAGGAGCTGTTAAGACTTAATACGGAGGAAGATATAGATGATAATAAGGCTAAATGAGCTTAGAGAACTGATAAAGGCATATTATGCAAGATTTTCAATATATGTAGACTCCGCATTAAAGGGAATTTCGGCATTTATTTTATACACCGTAATAAATATGTGGCTCAATTTTTCTAAGCCACTTGACAATCCCTTTATTACACTGCTTTTGGCATTTTTTTCTGCAGTTTTTCCTTGGAAATTTATATCATTTGCGGCGGTTTTAATAATGCTTATACAGCTGAAAGCGGTTTCTGTTTATTATGCAGTATTGGTAGGATTCGTGCTTATGCTGATGTACCTTGTCTACTTTCATTTTTCGCTGGAGAGAGGTATTTTGCTTGTAGTAACTCCTATTTTGTTCTTCCTTAAAATTCCTTATGTGCTTCCGGTTGCAGTAGGACTTTTAGGAGCTCCTACGGATGTTTTGGGGATGATATTCGGAATAATATTTTTTTATCTTTTGGCATTTGCCAAGGGACATATAATACCTGCTAATACTGGAGTTGAAAAAAAGGAAATTGAGCAGGTGACTGACAGCCTTTTAGAGGCTGGAGAATATCTATTTAAAAATCCTACTATAGTCCTTTATATCATAATATTTTCTACGGTTCTTTTGATAGTATATATGATAAAGCGTCTGTATATAAGGCACGCATGGTTCCTTGCGATTTTAGCCGGAAATATAATAATAGCGATAGCACTTTCGCTCGGCGATTATAAGCTTGAGGTTCCGATAAAGATATTAGAGCTTTTTTTAGGGATTGTGTGTTCAATTATCATAAATGTTATAATTACATTTTTTGCATTTAATGTAGAATATCTTGCGACTGAAAATTATCAGTTCGAGGATGAGGAATACTATTATTATGTTAAGGCGGTTCCCAAAATATCTGTGCCTGTGAAAAATAGAATGGTGCGTAGAATAACGACCAAATCGGCAGGCAATTATCAGACCGATGACATAGAGTGGGAGAGGGGGTCGGTTAATAAGAGATGATTTTAAATGCTCCGAACTTCCTGAATGAACAATTGTTTGACATAGGCTGGCTGAATCGTTTCGGCATCAAGGATCTGATAGAGATAGTTATTCTTACATTTATGGTAAGAAAATTTTTACTATGGACAAGAAAAACAAGAGCTTGGACCTTGTTTAGAGGTGTGGGTATCTTTGTGTTGTTCTTATTTGTGGCAAGGCTCTTTAATATGAGCGAGCTGGTATACATCATGGACAGAGCAATCAGTGTGGGAATTACTGCATTTATAATTCTCTTCCAGCCGGAATTACGCAAGGCTCTTGAACAGATAGGACAGACGAATATCAATATTTTGGGTTCCTTTAGGGCTACAGAGGAGCTGTTTAACGATGACACCATAGAGGCACTTGTCAAGGCTACATTTGATATGGCAAAGGTTAAGACAGGAGCACTTATCGTGATAGAGCAAAAGGTGGGGCTTTCCGAGTATGAAAAGAGTGGAATAAGCTTGGATGCTACATTATCCTCCGCACTTCTAATCAATATATTTGAAAAAAATACCCCATTACACGACGGAGCGGTAGTGATAAGCGCAAACAGAATAGTTGCAGCCACCTGCTATCTTCCCATATCCGATAATGCCACATTAAGCAAGGACTTAGGGACAAGGCACAGGGCGGCTCTTGGAGTCAGTGAGGTCACGGATTCTCTTACTATAGTAGTATCGGAGGAAACGGGAAAGGTTGCCGTAGCCTATAAGGGAGAGCTTGACCGAAAGGTAGATGAGGTCGTTTTAAGAAATAAGCTTAAAGCTTTGCAGAATAAGCAGGAGCTTACGACAACGAATGCCTTTAAGAAAAAGTGGGGTGGTAAAAAATGAAGGAGAGCAGGCAAAGACTGTGGATAAATGTATTAT
Source organism: Lachnospiraceae bacterium (assembly GCA_041844335.1). Lineage (GTDB taxonomy): Bacteria > Bacillota > Clostridia > Lachnospirales > Lachnospiraceae > CAUUFM01. Next base: position 3,846 of record JBGZAX010000006.1, on the reverse strand, counting down.
CCGTGATTTTAGGTATACTTATATGGTTCATTGCCTTGAGTTTAGGAGATCCCACCGTGACCAGAAGAATAAGCGGAATAAAAGTAAATTTGAGCAATGCTGCATCTATTGAAAGACTTGACAAGACATACAGTATAAGAAATGAAACGGACAGCATAAGCATAAGCATAAGGGACAGAAGATCTATAGTGGACAGTTTAAAGGCTGATGATTTTATAGCAACGGCGGATTTAAGTAAATGGAACGAACTTGGAAATGTGCCTATAATAGTGGGCTGTAAGAACTACAAAGTAAATCCCGAAAGTTTTGTACAAAGCCAATATTCGTTACAGCTTGATATCGAAGATCAGATTTCAAAGTCCTATAAAATAGAACCGCAAACCATAGGTGAGGTGGCACTCGGCTATCAGATAGAAAGTGTTGCGACCAATCCCGAAAGTGTCGTGATAAGGGCAGGACAGAGCATAGTAGATAAGATAGCCAAGATAGAGGCGACAGCCAATGTTACCGGAATGAAAAAAGATGTGGAAATAGTCAGCAGATTAAAGGCGATAGATAAAAACGGATCCGAAATATCATCATCTAAGCTTGAATATGTGTCATTATTAGGTAATAAAAAAAGCGTTGATATCTCCGTGAAAATACTTAAGACAAATATGATACCGGTAAAAGCGGTGACCACGGGAGAACTGTCGGAGGGGCTTAGAATAGAGAGCATAGATATCACTCCCTCGTCAATAGAAATAAGAGGAGGAGCCGATAAATTATCGGAAAATCAGGCAATCGAAATAAAAAATCCGGTGTTTAACCTAAGTCAGATAAAAGAAAGCTTTTCTACAACAATAGACATAGAGAAATATCTGCCTGACGGCATCAGGCTTGCAAGTGAGGACGATAGATATGTGGATGTGTCAATAAGGATAAACAAGCTTGACAGTGTCATACTGGATATTCCGTTTGAGAGCATTGAGGCGATAAATGTGCCAAAGGATCTGTCCTATGAAATAATGGGAACGGGAGAGGCGAAAATAAAAATATATGGCTATAGAGAAAAGCTGATTAATTTGGATGTCAACAGTCTGTCTGCCTACATAGATCTTAAAAGTGTCAGTGAGGAAAAGACCTATAAGCTTAAGCTTTATTTAAACGCTCCCGCAGAATGCGAGCCATCAGGCGACAGCTATGTTTACATAAGAGCGTATAGGGTATCAGATCCCGAGAAAGTGGACTTAGGCGATGGCAATGACAATACTACCGATGATACAACTTCAGAACAGGATGTGGAAAACGGACAAAACAAAAATTCCAATACAGATAACAGTACGGGAAACAATGATACGACATTGACCGAATAATCAAAATTAAAAGGCGGCTTTAAGTGAACCTAAAAGATGTGATAAATCAGGGAAGAGAATTAAAGAAATTTATTAATGAAAAACAGGAGATTTTAAAAAACAGGTGGCTTTTTTCATCTGTCGGCAATACATCCTTTAATTATAATTCAAGGTATCTTTTTGAATACGTGTTTTTCAATTACAGCGATATAACTCCCTTTTATGTAATTAATGACGAAGAAAAAAGAGCCGAGCTTAATTGCAGATATAACACTGCTTGTTTTATAAACACAAATACAAAAGAGGGCATAAAAACGGCACTTTCCTGCAAAGTCTGGTTCACGTCGGCAGGATTGCCGATTTATGCAAGGGGGTTATATAGGCATTACATAATAGTTAATCTGTGGCACGGGATACCTCTGAAAAAAATAGCACTTGAGGACAAGAACCTTAATCCTATAAAAAGACTGCTGTTTAACGAGATATTTTCAAAGAATTACTCATATGTCGTGACTTCATCAAAAAGCCTTGATAAAATAATGCAAAAAAGCTTTAATGTATCTCCCGATAAGGTAAAAATCTGGGGACAGCCGAGGTGTGACAGGTTATTTGATAAAAATAATAAAAGTGAGATTTTATATAGGCTTTTTTTAAAGAATTTTGATTTTAACAGGCTTATACTATATGCACCCACGTTCAGAAATGGTGAAAACATAAAATTCTTTCCATTTGATGACTTTGATTTTCCCAAGCTTAACAGCTATTTAAAAAAGACGAAAACCTATATATTTTTGAGAAAGCATATAGCGGAAAAATCTGATATAAGGGAGTATTTGTCGGAGAATATTTTGGATCTCGGAATGCTTGATGATATCTGTGAGGTTTTAAATATTTTTGATGCTCTGATAACAGATTATTCAAGTATCTACATAGATTTTCTTAAATTAAACAGGCCTATAGTCTTTTTACCATATGATAAGGACACCTACTTAAAAAAAAGGGGCTTTAATTTTAATTTGGAGGAAATGATGCCGGGAGAAACTCCTTTGAATTTCAAAGATTTTTTAAAAGCACTTGATAGTGATAATCACGAAAATGACAGGAAAAGAGTGCTTGAGATTCTTGATACCACAGGAAATAATGCTTGCGAAACCATTTGTCGTAGCATTATTGATAAAATAAATGTGATATGATGAAAAAAATAAAGGCATATTTAAAAAAAAATAAAACTGTTTTTAAAATAACATACTCTATATATTATGCCATTATGTGCCTGATATATAGGGTAATTTTGATGTTTACAAAAATGGATAGAAAATCTTTAGCATTTATTTCATTTATGGGAGAGCAATACAGCGACAATGTACGAGCCCTTTATGAGGAGATGATAAAAGATAATAAATACAAAGATTTTACCTATTACTGGATTTTTAAAGAGCCGAAAAAATTTGCCGACTTTAAGGCTTTAAAATCGGCAAAGATAATATACTGTGGGGGATTAGGCTATTATACCGCCCTTGCAAAATCAGGCTACATAATCAGCAATTCAAGAATAAAAAACGAGATAAAAATAAGAAAAAATCAGGTTTATGTACAGACGTGGCACGGAACTCCGCTAAAAAAGCTGGGTTTTGACATAGGCATAGATGATTTTGAGGATATCGGAGGAAATAAAAAAAATCTTACTCACAACTATTCATTAGACGCAAAAAGATACAGTTATGTGTTATCACCTTCACCTTATTTTACGGAAAAAATATCATCAGCGTTCGGGATAAAAAACAGGTCGATATTTTTAGAGCTCGGTTATCCAAGGAACGATTTTTTATATGGTTATACAGATAGCGACATAAAAAATATAAAAGAGGAGCTTAATATTAATTCGGATAAAGGAATCATACTATATGCTCCCACATTTAGGGAAACAAACTTAAAAAATAACAGCTATGAGCATATATTGGCATTGGACTTGGAAAATTTAAGAAAAAGTATAGGAGATGATTATATCGTACTTCTAAGGTTACACTATTACGTATCAAAAAAGCTTGAATTAAGCGAGTATAGGGATTTTTTGATAGATGTGAGCAACTATTATGATATATCAAGACTCTATGTGATAAGCGATATGCTGATAACCGATTATTCAAGTGTTTTCTTTGACTATGCCATATTAAACCGCAGAATAATATTTTATATGTATGATATAGAGATTTATACTGAAAAAATGCACGATTTTTATATGGATTTAAGTGAACTTCCGGGGAAGATAGTAAAGAATCAGGATGAGCTTATCAAAGAAATAAAATATGGAAAAGAGGATATCTTAAATAATGCGTTCAATAAGATTTTCAATCCTCATAAAGGAAGCTGCTCAAGGAATTATTTAGAGCATATAATAAGAGACTGACTTAAGATTTTTAGGCGTTTTTTGTATTAATCATAACAATTTGTTCACTTGCGAAAAGCTGCCTTTTATGCTACAATGAAGAACAAAAAAAGGAGAAAAGCTTTG
>JBGZAX010000005.1:0-4023 GCA_041844335.1 Lachnospiraceae bacterium | reverse complement strand
TGGCTTCCTGATGAGTGTAAGCCCTACGCAGTGCTTCAAATAGTACACGGAATGGCTGAGCATTCTCAAAGGTATGAGGCTTTTGCTGAATATCTTGCAGACAAAGGCTGTGTAGTCATAGCACATGATATTCTGGGACACGGGCTGTCCGTACAATCCAAAAGTGACTTCGGTTTTTTTTCCAATACCAACGGCAATAAGCATAATATAAATGATATTAATACTTTACATACTATAGCTGTTGACAGGTTCCCGAATGCTGCTCACTTTATATTGGGTCACAGTATGGGATCACTTTTGCTCAGACAGTATCTGTATACATATAACAAGGCAAATATATCCGGAGCTATTATTATGGGTACGGCTCATGAGCCTTGGCCTCTGGTAAAGGCAGGATATTTTGTTTCATATATTTTAGGCAAGCTGCACGGAAAAAGATATAGAAGCAGATTTTTGCATAACTTGACTTTAGGAAACAAAAATACGGCTTTTTTGTCTGAAAATTCCAAGTATTCATGGCTTACAAGCGATAAGAATGCTCAGGCAGTATATGAAAATGATCCTTTGTCCGGATTTATTTTTACTGTAGGTGCATACAAGGATATGTTCAGAGGTATCAACAGTCTTTATTATCCCAAAAATTTGTTTAAGATAAGTAAAAAGCTTTCCTTGCTCATAACAAGCGGCACTATGGACCCGATAGGGGGCTACGGAGCCGGTGTCAATAAGGTATATAACAGCTTTAAATCTTTGGGCTTTGACGATCTGACAATTAAGCTGTGGAGAGGTATGCGGCACGAAATATTAAATGAGGTGAATAAGCTGAAGGTATATGAGTACATATATGAATGGGTAAGCACTCGCTCAGGAAAGGACATCAAGTGAAATTTGTTATACAAAGAGTAAGTGAGGCAAGTGTAAAGGTAAATAATGAAGTCGTAGGGCAAATCTCAAACGGATTGGTAGTGCTGGTAGGTATCTCCGGAGAAGATACCGAGGAAATAGCCGACAAGTATGTAAATAAGCTGGTTAAGCTCAGAATGTTCGAGGATGAACACGGCAAGACAAATTTATCGCTGGCTGATGTAAAGGGCAGCCTGCTGATGGTATCACAGTTCACCTTATATGCCGATTGCAGAAAGGGAAACAGACCGAGCTTTACGATGGCAGGAGAACCTAAGGAAGCACTAAGACTTTTTAATTATGTCGTAGATAAATGTAAGGAACAGGTCAGCTGTGTGGAAACCGGAGTATTCGGAGCAGATATGAAGCTTAGCCTAGTTAATGACGGTCCGTTTACTATATGCTTGGATTTATAAAAAACATTTTTATTAAAAAAAACTATTGACATACTTTTTGACATATTGACAAGTTGATTATTTTAGAAGGATTTTCGGCTGAAGCAACGACGGATTGGAAATTGGGGGAAACAGTTTGCCAATTCGGTGCTTCAGCTTGTAAAATTCTTCTAATTTTATATATAAAACGGCTTTGTTTACTATATAATTGTCTGCACAGGATTGCTATGCGGTAATAATAATTATATCCGAATAATTAAAGCGTTAAAACTATAGAAGTCTCTAAAAGACAAAGCTGGAAAAAAAGCCGGAATTTTTAATAAGCATATATATCTATTCGTTAAACTAAGCTTTGGCGAATAGATATTTATTCGTACACAGGGAGCAACAGATATCCTCCGGCATATATTTTTCCGTCTTTACTTAATCCGTTTACCTGTATAGCTTCGTTTATAAATCTTTCTCTAAGCTTGTGTTCGGAATTTAAAGCAGATGAGCTGCATAATCTGTCAGCCAGCTTATACAGGCTGTCACCCTTTGAGATAAGCGTGCTCTCATATCGAGTACAGGTGTAAGTACGACTTGCACTGCTGCTGCCATATGTGGGCTGAGTATATGCGTTTAGCAAAGCAAGTATGATTATTAAGGCTGCTGTAAATACGATTAGAGTACTGAAGAAGGACGATCTGACATAGGAAGAAGGACGCCTTCCGCCTGTTTTATCAAGTGAGCCGTGCTCCCCGACATAAGCTCCGGAGCTATTGAGCCTGGCAGCCTGACAGCGAGCAGACCTGTCTGTATATGATGAATGGGCAGCGTTTCTAATGCAGCCGGACAACTTGTAGGTCTCGTATGTATTTCTGTTATTTTTGCTACGATGATTGACAGTGGACATCTTGCTTCTCCTTTCAAATGAAATACTCTTACAAAATAATACATTTGTTTGTTTTATATCGGCATTATAATACAAGAACAAATGTTTGTCAATATTAAAAAACAAAAAAATGTTTGTTTTCAGTATTGAATTTTTTTCCAACCTGTGCTATATTCTGTTTAGACAGAAGTCGGAAATGAAAGGAGCTTTTATGGGAGCTAAAGGCGAATCAAAGAAAAAACAGATAGTTTCTTATATTATAGAATATTATGTGCAACACAAATACCCACCTACGGTGCGAGAAATAGGCTCTGCGGTCGGCCTGAAGTCTACCGCTTCCGTACACAAGTATCTATATGAGCTTGAGTTTGAAGGTAAAATTAAAAAGGCTTCTTTTAATTCAAGAGCTATAGAACTGAATTTTGATAATGCTGAGGTTAATGAAGAATATATTAAAATCAGCAGCCCCGGCACTTACGGAAAGACGATTTATGATGATTTCGGAAGTACTCATCCTATTATTATCAATACATTTGAGCAAAGATACGATACTGAGTATAATGAGGGGATCAATGAAAGCACCGTTTCTTTGCCTATAGTGGGACAGGTAGCGGCAGGTCTGCCTATTTTGGCTGAGCAGAACATAGAGGACTACTTCCCTATTCCATCGGGATATGCACCCTATGGCGAGCTTTTTATGCTTAAGGTCAAAGGAGACAGTATGATAGAAGCCGGAATTTTAAACGGCGATATGATAATGGTAAAAAAACAGGCTACTGCCAATAATGGAGAAATAATAGTGGCTCTCATTGATGATTCCGCAACTGTTAAGACTTTTTATAAAAGAGATAACAAAATAATTCTTCAGCCGGAAAATTCATCAATGGAGCCGATAATAGTCGATGACGTTACTATATTGGGGAAGGTGTTCGGCGTATACAGATTTTATAAATGATCGGATTTACAGATCCTTTACATTTATTTCTTTACCGTCCTGCCACAGCCTTTCCAGGTTATAAAATGCACGATTTTCGTTGTCAAATATATGTATTACAATATCCCTGTAATCCATCAATATCCAAGTGTCGCCGTTTTTTCCTTCTATGCTTTTAGGCTCATGCCCTAATTTGCCGAGAGCTTCCAGCACATTGTCTTGAATTGCCAGTATCTGATGCTTATTGGTTCCGTTGCATATAATGAAGTAATCTGCCAAAACGGTGATGTCGGATATATTGATGATCCTGATATCCTCAGCCTTCTTATCCTCCATCGCATTTACGATAAGCTTTATAAGCTCCCTCTGATTGGTTGTGCTTTCCATAATTCCTCCTTGCTTTAAACTATTTTCAACTTAATTAATAATCGATCGGATATTACTCAGCATTTATATAATAATCTCTGGCTGATATTGTAGCCTTGTGTATGCAAGAGCCTAAATTGCCCAGCCATTTAACTATTTCATCTAAAATATAAATGAGTGCCAGGTTCAGATCACCGGCAAAAGCTTTCTTTCTTGCTATTTCAAGTATCATATTGTCGAACTTGAATCTTCGCCCCGGCTCTATGAAATCCGCTATATAAATTATTTTATCCAGCTTGGACATATTAGTGCATCCCGTAGTATGATATCTGATAGCCGATAAGATGTCGGCATCATCTATTCCGTAGCTTTGTTCAGCCACTATAGGTGCCGTAATCGAATGAAGGACTCCTGTGATTTTTAAATCCTCCTCTGATAACCTGACATTCTTTTTTTTGCACAGCTCTATGTGATCCTGTACCGAAAAATGCTTGGTGCAGTCATGTAAAAGACCTGCCAGCATAGCCTTTTCTACATTTTCATTATACAAT
>JBGZAX010000004.1:0-5952 GCA_041844335.1 Lachnospiraceae bacterium | reverse complement strand
ATAGTATTTTCAAAAAAGGAGGAAAAGAGGAAGAATATGAAAAAACTGATTTTTACATTAGTTGCGGTTGTTGCATCATTGGGTCTGTTAGCTTGCGGTCCTAAAAAGGAAGATGCTCCTACAAAAGAGTCGACTAATACGGAAACAGGCACAGAAAACACAGCGCCTATGGCTGAGGATAAGACGCAGATGCAGGCGGAAATCACATGGTGGGCTTTCCCTACATTTACCACGGTTGACGGGGTTGCGGGAAAGTATGAGGAAAGTCTTGTTGCCGCTTTTAACGAGAAGTATCCTAACATAAAGGTTAATGTGGAAATGATTGATTTCCAGAACGGACCTGAAAAAATTATTACGGCAGTTCAGGGAAACACGGCTCCTGACGTATTATTTGATGCGCCGGGAAGGATAATAGACTACGGAACGAGCGGATATTTGGTACCGCTTAATGATGTATTCGAGGAGACAAATCTTGCAGCGGATATCACATCTGAAAACATCTTAGGTGCGTGCTCAGACGGTACCAACTATTGGATGTATCCTACAAGTGCCGCTCCGTTTGTAATGGCGGTAAATAAGACTGCTCTTGAAAAAGAGGGTCTTTTAGACAAGGTAAACTTGGATGGAGACAGAACATGGACCACAGATCAGTTTATGGAAGTATCTAAAGCTATGGCTGAAAAAGGCTACAAGGGTGTTGAAATCTATTGTGGCGGACAGGGAGGAGATCAGGGAACCAGAGCATTTATTGCGAACCTCACCGGGGCAAGCATAATGAATGATGATCTCTCAGCCTATGCAATGGACAGCGAGCAGGGTATTGCGGCATTTAATATGGTAAATACCGGTGTAGGCGAAAAATGGCTGGAGGCAAATACAGGTGGTGTTGCAAATGATGCGCTTGATCATTTCTCTACCCCGACATCTGCCACATTTTGGGCAGTAAATCTATGGTCACCCAACATTCACGCAGGCAGAGCACAGGCTCTTAAGGATGCAGGTATCGAGGCGGTAGGCGTTACGCTTCCCTCAAAGGACGGAAAGCCGGTTCTTGAATATCTGGTAAACGGATATTGTATATTTGACAATAAGGATGAGAACAAGATTGCAGCTGCGAAAGAATTCATCAAGTTCTTAGCTGACGATGAGATGTACGGAAAGCAAAATGTAACTGCTGCCAACTGTTTCCCTGTAAGAAAGAGCTTCGGCGATTTGTATGAGGGCAATGCTGATATGCAGTATTATGCATCTTTATCACAGTATTACGGAAAATACTATAATACTGTAAAGGGCTTTGCTTCAATGAGACCTTTCTGGTGGGGTTCACTTCAGGCTATGCTTACAGGAGATAAGACTCCTGATGATGCAGCTAAGTATTTCACGGAAGAGTCCAACAAAACACTGACGGAATAAGTCTTGAATAATTGGGGGCAGGCCGGTGGTCTGCTCCTTTTTATAATAACGATTGGGGGAAACGATATGGGAAATGACAAGACCTCAGATATTAATAAAAAACCTTTATCGAAAAATGGTTGGTATCAAAACCTTTCAATAGCACAAAAACAGACTGTTACAGCCTATCTGTTTTTAGCGCCTGCGCTGCTGTTTTTTTGTCTTTTTGTAATTATTCCTATTGTAACGGGTATATTTACCAGTCTGTTTAATTATACGAATAAAAAATTTGATTTTGTTTTTTTGGGAAATTATATAAAGCTGTTTACAAATGAGATTTTCTTAAAATCTCTCAGAAATACAATAGTTCTGGTTATTGTATCTGTTCCTATAATTGTAGTATTCAGCTTATTTGCGGCTGTTGTGCTTTATCAAAGACATGCTGTTACACGCAGTATTTTCAGAGGAATATTTTATCTTCCGGTGGTCACAGGTACTGTAGCTGTGGTTGTTGTTTGGAAGTGGATGTTCGATCCGTACAACGGAGTACTGAACTTTGTACTTATGAAAATAGGGGCTATAGCCAGCGAAATTCAGTGGCTCGGAGATAAACGCTTTGATTTTTGAAACCCTCAATAGCATTGTTATAATTCTTTTTTCTAAACTCGTTATAGGCATTGTTGTAGACTTCCCTTATATCATTCTCAAACAGTCTTCCCATCATATCAAAGTAAAGCACTTTTTCATCATCACTAAGCTTGTCAGAATTTATTTTTAAAAGACTGTCTCTTGCCTCCTGTCTGTTATTGTTTTTTTCACTCACAAAAGCGGATAAAAGCTTTTTAGACATTTTAGCCGCCTTTAATTTATTTTGTGTATCGCTTTTTATGTCATTTGCCTCCTGCTTATAAGAGGCTATTTCATCCTGCAGGTTATTTATATTATTTTGTAAAAGAGCGTTTTTTTCGCTGATTAAGTTTATTTCATTATTGTATCGCCTTGCAATACTCTGTTCTTTTGCAGGAAGTATCAAAAGCCACACCAAAAAACCGCCTAAAACTATACCGAAAATAAGACTTCCAATAGCCACAAATGGTGGCGCCTCCTTATAGCTTACATAATTAAAATATTCGCCCTTACTTGCGTTCCCGGTTTCTTTTACATTTTCCTTTAAATCAAAGACCGCAGATTTTTTGCCGGCTTTATTATCTACCAAATGGCTTTCAGCTTCTTTTTTATAGCTAAGAGTAAGTGTATTATATCTGTCAATCTTTTCAGCCCGACTCAGTATTTCCAAGGCTTTTTTATATTCCTCGCTCTTAATGTAAATCATAGCCAACAGCTGCTTTGCCTTTAAAATATTCAAAGCCTTGCTGTTTACCACTTTTTTAAGCTGAATTATAGCAACGTCCATTTTTCCGTTATTACAATCTCTCAGGGCAAGATTATACTTCCTTATCACGCTGTTCATATTTTCCAATTTTTGCCTGTTGGTGCTTAAAACCGAAATATAATGAGATGCCAAATTATTTTTTGGCTGAAGATTTTTGCTGATCACCCATTCCTTAAGAGCAAGCATTACCTCTCCTATCTCATAGTAGCAAAGCCCCAGCAGATTTCTTGCATCGGTATTTGATTTATAAGCCTTTAAAGCACTTTTTAACAGTGGAACAGCTCTTGATATATCTCTAAGCTTTGCAGCATCCAGAGCCTCATTGTATAATAAAAACGATTTTACAACTATTTTCTTGTAATCTCCAACCTCAGAATTGCAAAAAGGACAATAATTCCCCTCATTCAGCATGTTTCCACAGTTGTAACATCTAATCATTGTTTCCTCACAATCTTTGTTCCGCCCGCTTTTTTAATTGTTTCAACCAAAATATCCGAGATATCGCTCAAATCTGTATTTTGTATAAAGTTGCCCACTCCCTCGAGTTCAAGTATCGGTTGAAATTTCTGTATCTCATCATCAAAATTCAACATAATTCTCCCCTCCTTTCAAACTGAAATCAAAGCTTTTCAAGCCTTATATTAACCATTTCAAGCTCTTTTTTATAATCCTCATATTTGCTTTTTTCAGCTTCTATCTTTTCTTTTTTTGCCCTATTTATAAAGCTTTCGTTATTCAACATATTTTCAGAGCGTTCAATTTCCTTTAACAGCTTTTCCTTTTGAGAATTCAACCGTTCAAGCTCTTTCTCCCTATCTATAAGCTCCACCAGCGGCAGATAAATAAAGCCCTCCGAAAGTACCACGGATACCGCATCATCTCCTATGCCGCTCTTATCTGAGCGTATCTGCACCTCATTTGCCTTGGCCAAGGATTTAAAAAAGCTGATCCCTCTGTTAAAACCGTCTATGAGGGTGTCATTTTCAGTCACCACGAACATAGAGGTTTTTTTAGATAAGGGAACGTTCATGTCCTTTCTTACCTCTCTGATTTTTCTTATGGCATCCTTTATCACATCTACAGTCTGTGCATCCTTCTTAAAATCAAGCTCCTTATCAAACACGGGAAAGCTCTTATCAATAACGGTATCGGCATTATTTAACGTGCAATAGATTTCATCGGTGATAAACGGCATAAATGGATGTAAAAGTTTAAGAGAATCCGATAACACCCTATTTAAAGTCCAAAGCGCGGCAGCCTTTGTGTTGTCATTTTCATCATAAAGCCTCGGCTTTACCATTTCTATATACCAATCGCAAAATTCGTCCCATACAAAATCATAAACCTTCTGCACCGCAATACCGAGCTCATATTTTTCCATATTGTTGTCCATGTCCGATATAAGGTCATTTAATTTTGAAAGTATATATTTATCCGACAACTGCAAGTCTTTAATATCGACGCTTTCAGGCAATTTTGCATTTTCCAAATTCATCAGAATAAATCTGGATGCGTTCCAAATCTTATTTGCAAAATTTCTTGCAGCCTCCACCTTGCCTATTATAAAACGCATATCATGCCCCGGAGCATTTCCGCTGACAAGCATAAATCTTAACGCATCAGCTCCGTATTCGTCAATTATTTTTAAAGGATCTACGCCGTTTCCAAGGGACTTGCTCATCTTCCTATTTTGGTCATCTCTTACTAAGCCATGGAACAATACCGTGTTAAAGGGCATTTTCCCTGTATGATATAAACCTGAAAAAATCATTCTGATTACCCAAAAGAACAGTATATCATACCCGGTAACCAGCACGTCTGTAGGATAAAAATGCTTTAATTCCTCAGTGTCATCGGGCCAACCCAAGGTGGAAAACGGCCATAATGCAGAGCTGAACCACGTATCCAAGGTATCCTCATCCTCTATGAATTCAGTATGCCCGCATTCAGCGCATTTTCCCTTCGTTATATCAAGGCTTACGGTTATATGTCCACATTTCTTACAATAATAGGCAGGTATCCTGTGCCCCCACCAAAGTTGCCTTGAAATGCACCAATCTCTCATATTATCAAGCCACTTATGATAGAGCTTGTTTATACTCGGCGGAACCAAATTAAGCTCTTCTTTTTTATCCGCCTCAAGACAAAGCTCCACAAGCGGCTGCATTTTTACAAACCATTGCGGCTTTATCATCGGCTCTATCATACTCTTGCACCGATCGTGCGTACCCACATTATGAGTGAGCTTTTCAACCTTCAATAAAAGCCCCAAGTCCTTTAAATCGTCTACTATCTTCTTTCTTGCATCAAGAACCGACAAGCCTTTATATTTACCGCAGTTGTCGTTCATTAAGGCATCGTCCGTAAAAAGATTTATCTCTTCAAGATCATGCCTTTTTCCGACCTCAAAGTCATTGGGATCGTGTGCAGGGGTGATTTTTACACAACCGGAGCCGAAATCAGGCTCAACATAATCATCTGCAATAATAGGAATTTCTCTGTCCGTTAACGGTAATTTGAGCGTTTTCCCGACTAAGTCTTCGTATCTTTCATCTTTCGGATTTACCGCCACCGCCACATCGCCGAGCATTGTTTCAGGTCTGCTTGTGGCAACATTAAGATAGCTGTTTTCATCCTCTGTAAGAGGGTATTTTATGTACCAAAGAGAACCCTCCATTTCCTTATACTCAACCTCCGCATCTGAAATAGAGGTCTTGCACACGGGACACCAGTTTATTATCCTGCTGCCTTTGTAAATTAAATCCTTATTATATAAATCAACAAAAACCTTTCTTACGGCAGCCGAACAACCATCATCCATAGTAAATCTTGTCCTGTCCCAATCTGCACTGCATCCAAGCCTGTGCAGCTGGAAAATTATACGATCCCCGTACTCTTCCTTCCACTCCCATGCTCTTTTTAAAAATCCCTGCCTGCCAAGACTTATCTTATCAATCCCATCTTGCTTTAATGCCTCTGTCACCTTTACCTCCGTTGCAATAGCCGCATGATCAAGTCCCGGCTGCCAAAGCACATTATAGCCTTTCATTCTCTTATATCTGATCAAAATATCCTGAATCGTATTATCAAGCGCATGCCCCATATGCAGATGCCCCGTAACATTAGGAGGCGGCATTATTATCGTAAAAGGTTTCTTATTTTTGTCT
>JBGZAX010000003.1:0-18684 GCA_041844335.1 Lachnospiraceae bacterium | reverse complement strand
ATAAAACAAAAAAGTTGTAAAATCAACCTACTATTTTAAGGAGGATTTTTATCAGTGGAAGAATATATCAAGGTTTTAAGAAATTCTCCGCTTTTTACGGGACTAAAGGACGATGAAATCTTAACAATGCTTAAGTGTATGTCACCTAGAGTCACAAAGCACGAAAAGGGCAGCACTATTATGAGAAGAGGAGATATCCTTTCGTGGTTCGGTCTGGTAATCAGCGGAAATATTCATATGGTAATGGAGGATTTTTGGGGGAATAGAGCCATATTGCAGCTAATGGAGCCTAGCGATATTTTCGGTGCCATGTATGCCTGCATCAGAACTGAAAGACTGGACTATGATGCCGTCTGTGTGGATAATGTGGTATTGCTTGAAATGGACGGTCACAAGGCGTTTAACGTGTGTGCAACACCCTGTTCAAGTCATAACGTATATATCAGAAATCTGCTTGAAGTGCTTGCAGAAGAGAATTTGAGGCTCACTCACAAGGTGGCACATATTTCTCAAAGAACCACCAGAGATAAATTATTGTCTTATTTATCCGAGCAGGCACAAAAGTCGCATAGCTGCAGCTTTGAAATACCGCTTAACAGACAGCAGCTTGCGGACTATCTGTCCGTAGACAGAAGTGCTATGTCAAATGAGTTAAGCAAGCTTAGAGCATCAGGAGTGATAGATTTTAACAAAAATAAATTTGTGTTGAATAAAGAATGTGATATTTGAAAGGGAGAGAAAATGGCTGATAAACTGTTGGAAATTAAGGATTTATGTGTATCTGTAGATGATAAGCAGATACTTGACGGCATAAATATTACCGTAAATAAAGGTGAAGTGCACGTGCTCATGGGACAAAACGGCACCGGAAAGTCCACATTGGTATCTACGATTATGGGTGATCCGAGGTACACAGTTAATTCTGGGAAAATTATATTTAACGGAGAGGATATCACCGATTATACCGCCGATAAGAGAGCTAAAAAAGGTGTATTTATGTCATTTCAAAATCCTCATGAGGTTCCGGGAATTACTCTTATGGACTTTTTAAGGACATCAAGAGGTGCATTAAACGGCAAAATCCCCGGAGTAATAAGCTTTAAACGTGAGCTTGATGCGATGATGGAAGAGCTGCAGATGGATAAGTCATATGCAAAAAGATACCTTAATGTGGGATTTTCAGGCGGTGAAAAGAAGAAGACAGAAATATTGCAGATGCTTATGTCAAAACCAAAACTGGCTTTGCTTGATGAAACGGATTCAGGGCTTGATGTAGATGCGGTAAGAACGGTTTCAAAGGGGATTGAGAAGTATTGCAGCCCTGAAAATGCTGTGATTATTATAACCCATTCAAGCAGAATTTTAGATGCATTAAAAATTGATAAAGTTCACGTGTTAGGTAATAAAAAGCTGTTAAAAACTGGCGGAGCTGAGATAATAGCACAGATAAACGAGAACGGTTTTAAGTTTTAGGGGTTGTGATTATGGAAGAGAAAAAAAAATCATATGTCGAGGACATAGACAGAAGTGTTTATGATATAAAAGATGAATACGACGCATCACTTGGAATTAATGCCGGGCTTACGGCGGCTATTGTAACAGAGATTTCAGATAAAAAAAATGAGCCTGAGTGGATGAGGGACTTCAGATTAAAATCTTTGGAGATCTATAATAAAAAAATGTTGCCGAATTGGGGACCCGATATTTCCGATTTGCACATTGAAGATATTGTAACCTATGTAAAATCGAAGACAGATATGAAAGGTGATTGGAATGAGCTTGAGGGTGAGATAAAAAGCACCTTTGACAGGCTGGGAATACCTGAGGCTGAACAAAAATATCTGGCAGGTGTGGGAGCACAGTACGATTCGGAGGTGGTTTATCATAATGTAAAAAAAGAGGTGGAGGATCAGGGCGTGGTCTATACTGATATGGAATCGGCTCTTACAGGTCCTTACGCAGATATTGTGAAGTCACATTTTATGAAATTGGTACCACCGTCCGATCATAAATTTGCAGCACTTCACGGGGCAGTATGGTCCGGAGGCTCATTTGTTTATGTTCCTAAGGGTGTAAAGGTGGATATACCTCTTCAATCCTATTTCAGATTAAATGCACCTGGAGCAGGTCAGTTTGAGCACACGCTAATTGTCTTGGAGGAGGGCTCCGATTTACATTTTATAGAGGGCTGTTCAGCTCCCAGATACAATGTAAATAATCTGCATGCAGGCTGTGTGGAGCTGTTTGTGGGGGACAATGCAAGACTGCGTTATTCCACGATAGAAAATTGGTCAAAAAATATGTATAATCTTAACACCAAGAGGGCAATAGTAGGAAAAAATGGAAAGATTGAGTGGGTTTCCGGCTCTTTCGGATCGCATACCTCTTATCTCTATCCTATGAGTATTTTAAATGGAGAGGGTGCCAGAATGGAATATACCGGAATTACATTTGCCGGCGAGGGGCAGGAATTGGATACCGGAGCAAAAGTCGTACACGCAGCCAAAAATACCGGTTCACACATTGTGGCGAAGTCGATTGCCAAAAGCGGCGGGACCTCCAATTTCAGAAGTAGTATTACGGTTAATAAAAATGCAAGTGAGTCGAAATCCTCCGTGTCTTGTGAATCATTAATGCTTGATGATTTATCAAGATCCGATACCATTCCTGTGATGAATATTAATAATGATAATGTGGACATAGGTCATGAGGCGAAAATCGGAAGAATAAGCGAACAGGATATCTTTTATCTGATGACAAGGGGTATAAGCGAGGAGGAGGCAAGGGCATTGATTGTAGGCGGATTTGCAGAGCCTATAGCTAAGGAGCTGCCACTTGAATATGCGGTGGAGATGAATAACCTGATACATATGGAAATGCAGGGAAGTATAGGATAAGGAGGGCTTTTATGGATAAATTGTTAAATAAAATGCCTGTGCCTACTTGGAACAATTTGAAGATCAATTTTTCTGAGAAGAGCTTGTTTGAACCGGAAAATGAGATAAGGACATTTGATTTGGTAAAAAGTAGTATATCGGGTGATGTAAAAGAGCTTGATGATATAAGGCTGTTTGAGGATATAGATACGGGGATTGGAAAGGCATTAACTGATTTTGCTGAAGGATATGCTAATTCAAAGCATTACTTGTTGATAGAAGGTATTAATAACAAGGTAAATTATGAGTTCATGTTAAATAATGACAATCCGGTTTTGATAGATGAACATAAGTATTACCTGAAAAGCGGAAGCAGTGTTACAATTATACAAAATTATTTATCCGACAGCGAGGGAAAATTTAAACATGCAGGCTCTACAAGGTTGTATTTGGAAAGTGGAGCTGATGTTACATTGATACAAGTGCAATTTCTAAATAAGAACACGGAGCATTTTTCAGACATCGGAATAGAACTTGAAAAGGATGCCAAGGCTACAATAATCAGAGTGGAAATGGGAGCGGAATTCGTAGTTTCAGGTTGTATGGCGAAGATGAAAGGAGAAAACTCAGATATTGATGTTAATACCCTTTATTATGGTGATAGGGATAGAATATTTGACTTTAATGATGTGGTAAGGCACTTTGGAAAAAAGACCAACTCGGTTATTAAGGCACAAGGAGCATTATTTGATAATTCAAAGAAAATTTATAGAGGAACCATCGACTTTGTCAGAGGATCAAAATCCGCTATCGGAGATGAAGCTGAAAATACGTTGGTTTTCAGCCCGAATGTAATAAATAAAAGTGCACCGCTGATACTCTGTCAGGAACACGATGTGGAAGGGCATCATTCTGCGAGCATCGGAAGAATAGATGAGGGTCTGATGTTTTATATGCAGACCAGAGGATTTGAAAAAGAAGAAATAATGCAGATGATGATAGAGAGCAATTTTAATCCTACCATTGATAAAATACCTGATGAAAATATTAAGGAATCCATATTAAGATGTATTAGCAGACGCAGAAATGACGAAAACTGTCGGTTCAAATAAGGAGGTCAAAATGATTGATGTTAGAAAAGATTTTCCTATATTGAGTATTAAAGAAAATGGAAAAGGATTGGTATATCTTGATAATGGTGCTACCACTCAAAAGCCTGTTTCGGTAATCAACGCTGTTTCGAATTATTATCAAAATTCCAATGCAAATCCGCATAGAGGAGTCTATGAGCTTGCCGCAAGGGCTACTGATTGTTACGAAAATGCAAGGGTTAAGGTAGCAAAATTTATTAATGCAAAAAAAGCGGAATCTGTTGTATTTACAAAAAATACCACAGAGGCGTTAAACCTTATTGCTTATAGCTATGGATTGCATAATCTTAAAGAAAATGATGAAATTTTAATTTCGGTAAGCGAACATCATGCCAACCTTGTGCCATGGCAGCAAGTGGCAAAGGCAACCGGAGCAAAATTAAGATATCTTTATTTTAATGCTGATGGAGTTTATACGGAAGAGGAAATATTGTCGAAGATAAATGAAAAAACAAGAATTGTTTCTATGGCAAGTATTTCAAATGTTTTGGGGACTAAAAATCCGGTAGAATTTTTGATAAAAAAAGCTCATGAGGTCGGAGCGATAGCCATAGTTGATGCTGCGCAGTCGGTAGCTCACGATACAACCGATGTTCAGGCGTTAGATTCCGATTTTCTGGTATTTTCGGGGCATAAGATGTATGCTCCTATGGGAATTGGCGTGCTATATGGGAAATTGGAATTGCTTGATAAAATGGAGCCTTTTATGACCGGCGGTGATATGATTGTATCAGTTCACGAGCAAAGTGCCAATTTTGCGAAAGCTCCCAACAGGTTTGAAGCGGGAACGCAGAATGTAGCTGCAGCTGTGGGTCTTGAAGCGGCAATTGATTATATTGACAAAATCGGTATTATTAATATAATAGAACATGAACATTATTTGACCAAGTACACCTTGGATAGATTACAGGAAATCCCGTTTGTCAGTATTTATGGAAGCAAGGATTTATCCATAAAGACAGGAATTTTCAGTTTCAATATAGATGAAATACATCCACATGATGTGGCTACGATAATGGACGCGGATGGAGTGACTGTAAGAGCAGGACATCATTGTGCACAGCCGCTTATGGAGTATTTAAAGATACACTCCTGCAGCAGGGCAAGTTTTGCCGTATATACATCTGCGGCTGATATAGATATGTTTATAAGTGCTATTTACAATGTGAGGAGGAGCTTAGGTCTTGGACATTGACGGAATTTATACACAAATAATTACACAAAACAGTAGAGCAAAGCATAATCTTAGAAAGGTTCCGAATGCTACTCACAGATTGGAGGGAGTAAATCCCACCTGCGGTGATGAGCTGATTCTTGAAATGAGAGTTGAAAACGGAGTTATCGAGGATGCAGGCTTTACCGGTAATGGCTGTGCAATCTTTATGGCATCTTCATCTATAATGATTGACAATATTATAGGAAAGAGGATAGATGATGCAAGGGCTGTTTTGGATGCATTTTTTAAGATGATAAAAAGAGAAGAGCTTTCAGGTGATGAAGAGGAGATGCTCGACGAGGCATTGTCACTAAAGGGCGTGGCTGTTATGCCTTCAAGGGTTAAATGTGCGACGCTCAGCTGGCATACATTGGAAGAAGAGATAAAGCGGGAAGAGGATTGTGATTAAAGGGAGGCGCTAACGATGAAATGTCCATTTTGCGGTACAGATGATACAAGTGTGGTTGATTCAAGACCGTCAGATGACGGTAAGGTGACCAGAAGAAGGAGAGAGTGTATTAAATGCAAAAGGCGTTTTACTACCTATGAAAGAGTGGATACAATACCTGTTGTCGTTATAAAAAAGGATAATACAAGAGAGCCTTATGAGAGGGCTAAGATAACGAGCGGAGTCATGCGTGCATGTTATAAAAGACCTATTTCTACCGATAAGATAGAGGGTTTGGTAGATTCTATAGAGCTTGAAATCTTTGATAAGGAGAGCAGAGAGGTTTTAAGCAGTGATATAGGTGAGATAGTGATGAATAAATTACACGATCTCGACAGCGTTGCCTATGTCAGGTTTGCTTCCGTTTATAGAGAATTTAAAGATGCTAATGATTTTATGAAAGAACTTAAAAAGGTAAAATTATCATAAAATATATTTTAAATTATTTTATTTTAAGTTGATTTAAGTATCATGAATCTGACAAAAAATAAAATAGCCCTTGAAGTCCTGATATTACAGGATTCAAGGGTTTTATTATTTTTAAGTTGATTTAAATATGATTTTGATATACAATATAAATTGTAATTAAAAAGGTTAATAAACGGTGTCAAAAATTATATGAAAGGAGAAAAAAATGAATGAAAAAAAACGGAATTTTTTATTAGCAGGTCTTATTATGTCAATACTTTGCGCATTGCCTTTCGGGTTCGGTTATGCCAAAGATAATTTACAAAGGGTTGAGATGAGAAAGGCATTTATCTACGAAGCCAATGCTAAGGAGCAGCGAAAAAAGGAACTTAAGGATAATAAGCTTGAAAAAGAAAAAGAAGATGAAAAAGCTGAAATTATCAAGTTAGAGGCAAAAAAAGAATTAAGAAAAATTAAAAAAATAAAAGATAATAAGAAGAAACAAATAGACAAAGAAAAGAAATACAAGAAAAAAGAACAGGCAAAAAAAGCGGAGAAAAAGATAAAAGCACAGATAGAAGAGTGCAAAAAATCCGGCAACAGTATAACATGTCATTCTGAAGATGAACTCTTAAAGGATAATAAAGAATTCCAAAAATATCTAAAATCTGAGAAAGAAAAATCACTCAAAAAAGCAAACAAAAAAACGAATAAAAAAACAAATAAAAAAGTAAATAAAAAGGTAATATACCAAAAGAATGGAAATCCTCAAATAAGCAACGGGAAGTCAAAGGTAACAAAAAAAGGCAAGACTAAGGAACACACTATAGATGATCTTTACACCGGTGTAACATATGCCACACCCGAGGAAGAGGCAAAAATGCTGGGTATGAGCGTAAAAGAAATGAAGAGGCTTGAAAAGCTTGCGGAAAAAGGCGATAAAGATGCTATGAAAAGGTTGTTCGGCACAGCTACCGATCCGGGAGTTGATGAAAGCGATGATGCTATATTGGATATTGAGTGGGAGTAATTAACATTTCATTTTTGATAGGGAGATGTTTATGAAATTTACAAGATATATTGCTATAGCTTTATTTTGTGTACTCATTTTTAATATTGATTTAAATGCTCAAGCCGAAAATTCCAAAATTTCAGGAAATTCATCGAATACGAAAAATGACGGAAAGTCCACAAGCATGGGCAGTTCAAAAAATAGTTCAAATTCCACAGATTATGGTTTAAGATTCAGCCTTGTAAGTTATGAAGGAGGTTTTACAGGCAAAAAAATAGGAAGATCTGTGGACTGGTATAGAAAAAATATAGCCAACTTAAAGAATAAGAATATAATACACAGCAAACATGGTACCACAAAGCTTGAGTATACGAATGGAAATAAAAAGCTTAATTTATCAGATAAGGACTATAATGCCAATGCCGGAGGGTATGCCTTTGAATATTCCGGAATTTGGAAGGTTTATGGTTCGGGAGCAGCAGGAAAGTCTGAGAAAAAAAAGTGGCTTAAGAAAAGAAAAAATATAAAGGCATTAGCTGAAAATATGAATGTCAGTATTACCGATCTGAAAAACCCCAAAAATCGTATTGTCGTAGAACCCGTTTTCTATTTCCATCTTGAAGGAAAATATTATGGTTTGACTGCGCACGAGATAGCCCTAAAGGACGAGGAGCTTATAAAATCCGGCAAAATTTGCATAAGACAGAAGCATTTATCAAGATCACACAAGGCGATTCCATCCTCAGACTATCTGGAAAGAGAAGAATTCGGTATAGAGCCGCTGCCTATTCGATATAGGAGGAGCGGCATTGTATACAATAATGAGACTATACTTAAATATATGGGAATAAGCATATTTCGGCCTCTTGAAGATGAAGATAAGCCTAAGGAAGAAAAAGATACGGTAATTGAAAGCTTTGACTATATATATCGTTGCGACACTGATGTATATACCTCCGTGATTTTAAAAATGGGATCTGATTCCACACCTGAGTCACCGTTGACTGTAAGCTTTGATATTCCTGAAATTGGAATATTGGTGGCTAAAGATGTGTATGCTCCAAAGGGGTATGAGCAGATGGCATGGGTTAAATGGCACACTCCGAAAGAGCCTAAAGATATGATTGTCAATATCAGCAGCAATAAGGGAGGAAGTAAGAGTATCAAAGTAAGGGTTGAAAAAAATTCTTCTTGGGAGCCGCATAATCCGCTGGCAACTGATATCAAACCTGACGCTGATGAATTTTCTTTAAATTTTGATCATAACTGTTCCAAATATTGTAATATTGAGGAGAAGACAGAGCTGCAATGGAGCAAATGGGAGATACTTGAATATCAGAATAGAGGAGATTTTAAGTATTTTAAAGAAATACGGCATTATAAAACAGATGACAAAGGACACAGATTTTATGATTACAGCAGCTATGTGGATATATGGGACGAAGAGCCTTATTGGTCTTTTGGAAAGCATGATTATATTGTGGAAAGTGCACCTGACGGGACGAGTGTTACTCATATAGTGAATGGACGTTCCCCTACGAAGCCCACTTATTATAATGCACGGCTGGTGGAAAAAAGCATGAAAGTTAAGCCCGCACAGACATGTGAAAGGCAAAACAGGGAGGAGGGATTTATAAAATCAGGATATGGAATAGAAACAAGACTAAGGAGCAGTATTTTGACCGATTCTCTTAATGAAGTCACCGGCTTTCAAACCTCCAAGTTCTTTTTTCCTGAGTTTAACTATAAAATGTATTGGAGATTAGGAGACAGGACTGATATAAAAATTGGCAGAGTTATAGATGAAACTATTGAATTTCCACAGAATTTTTACAGCTATACCGGATATCATAATCATACAAAGGGCAGGTATCATTTTTTGCCTATTTGGTATCCTGACGGAAATTATAAGCTTTTTGCCAAGGTATATGATTGTTGGACGCCTGCCGGAGAATTAAGATATAAGGTTACGGACGATATTGTTTGTAAGGGAAGCCTTTGGGAGGATTGGCACATACAGGTAGTTAGATAAGGCATACTGTAAATCCCGCTTAAAGATGGCGGGATTTATTTTTTGACTTTAAAATATACTTTTATTTATAAAGCTTATTTCATAAAAAATGAAAATTTATATTGACGATTTAGTTAGTTGATGCTAACATATATTTTGTGGATTATTATAAACGGCATTGTAGGTAATAAAAGAGCTCTGATAAGTTGTTTAATCACGATTGCATATGGGAAACCAGTTTATATTGTCGATATATTTTTCAGTATATTAAAACTTACTAATGAAAGGAATAAAAAATGCAGGAAAAAAAACTTAAGGTGAAGGATTTGGTTACAATAGGTATATTTGCTGTAATATACTTTATTGTTATGTTCTCTGTCGGTATTATCGGAATGGTGCCTATATTATTCTTAATTTATCCGACAATTTTAGGAATAGTATCGGGTACCATAGTTATGCTTTTTATGGAAAAGGTTCAAAAGTCTTGGAGTTTATTTATACTCGGCATATTATCGCCGTTGCTTATGTTCGCAATGGGGCATACTTATGTGTTGGCGATTCATGCCGTCATAGTTATGTTGCTTGCCGAATTTATCAGGAGCAGGGGCGGGTATACATCTTTTAAGTTTAATATGATGTCATTTGCGATATTTAACACTTGGATTTGCGGCTCATTAATGCAGATGTTGCTTGCCAAAGAGAGGTATATAGAGATGTGTTTATCTCAAATGAGAGCATCATACACATACACACTGGAGAAGCTTATCACATATTCTAATATGGTATTTGTTTATTTAGGGGCTGTTATCGGGGGAATAATAGGAGCTTATATCGGAAAAGCTTTGCTCAAAAAACATTTTAAAAAAGCGGGGATTATCTGATGCACGTTTTTATAGATAATAAATTTAATCCAAACCCTATCACAAAACTTTTTGTGGTAGGGTTGCTTGGACTTACGGTTGCACACGTTGTAAATTATTACTTCGAATGGTTGATGATTGTATTAATATCTGCTATGTATTTTATCGGCAATTATAAAAAGGAGGCTATAAAAAACCTCATAATATTTGGGGTACTGTTTTTAGCACAGAACCTTAATGTGATGTACGGCTTGCCTGTTATAATAAAAATATTTCTGTCATTGATATTTGTAATTCGTATGTTCTATTTGCCATTTGCCGCAGGTGCTTTTTTTGTAAAAACCTCAGATGTGGGAAGTATAATATCATCTATGGATGTCTTAAGGATACCGAGTGCAATATCTATACCGGTGGCTGTGATGTTCAGATACTTTCCGTCATTTAAGGAGGAAAGAAAAAATATAAAGCTTGCTATGAAAATAAGGGGAATAAGTGTGATGAATCCTTTTGCCTATCTTGAATATGTAGCTGTGCCTCTGCTTATTATATCCTCCAATATTTCAGATGATATAGCCATGGCAGCCGAAACGAAATGTATAGAAAATCCGATAAAAAAGAGCAGATATATTAAAGTTAAAGTGGGGCTTATAGATTTTATTTATGGTGGACTTATGTTATTATTCTTTGTTGGAGGTAGGTTATATGCTTAAAATAAAAAATTTATCTCTTAAATATACAGATAATGAAAATGTGATAGAAGATATTTCATTTGATGTGGATGAGGGAGAATGTGTGTTGCTTACCGGAAAGAGCGGAAGCGGAAAATCTTCTATCATAAGGGCTATAAACGGATTGGCAAGCCGCTACGATAATGCAAAAATATCAGGCTCTGTGGAGCTTTTTGGAAAAGATCTAAATAATATGGAGCTTTATCAGATAGCAATGCTGATATCAAGTGTTTTTCAAAATCCCAAGACTCATTTTTTTAATGTAAATACCACATCGGAATTATTGTTTTTTTTGGAGAATATAGGCTTATCACGTGAGGAAATGGACCTTAGAATGAAAGAGATGCTTAAGATGTTTTCCATTGAGCATTTACTGAACAGGGATATTTTTAAGCTTTCCGGCGGAGAAAAACAGATACTTTGCGTTGCAGCGGCATATATTTCAGGAACAAAAATTATTGTGCTTGACGAGCCTTCATCTAATCTTGATGATTTTTATACACAGAAGCTGTCAGAGGTATTGACGAGCTTAAAAAGCAGGGGAATAACCTTGATAGTGGCCGAACACAGGATATATTACTTAATGGGTATCGTAGATAGGGTGCTTTTGATAAAGGATAAAAAAATATCGGGTGAATACAGCAGGGAAGAGTTTTTAAGAATAGGGGATATAAGCTTAAATAATCTGGGAATAAGAAGCTCCAAAAAGGAAATATTAAATATAGCTGAAGATGACTTAAGCACTTTAAATAATAAAAACGGTATAGAAATCAGAAGCTTTTCATATATGTTTAACAAATCCGATGCTTTAAATGTGAACGGATTGTTTTTGGAATTTGGCAAAGTCTATGGTATTATAGGTGAAAACGGCTGTGGTAAATCCACATTTGTCAGATGTTTTATAGGAGTTGAAAAATCGTGTAAGGACGAGATCTGTCTGGATGGCAAAATACTGTCCAAAAGGGACAGATTAAAAAACTCATCTTTGGTAATGCAGGACGTAAATCATCAACTGTTTACCGATTCTATTTTGGATGAGGTTTGTTTGGGAATAGATGTTGATGAACATAAAACAAATGAAATTTTGACAGGTTTGAGTTTATATGAGTATAAGAACAGGCATCCCATGAGTTTATCTGGAGGGCAGAAACAAAGAGTGGCGATAGCATCCGTAATACTTAAGAACTCTAAATACATCTTTTTTGATGAACCTACAAGCGGCATGGATTATGAAAATATGATGAATATTTCAAGGCTGATAAAGGATTGTAGTAATAAGAATAACATTGTTCTTGTTATTTCACATGATATAGAATTTTTGAATCATACTGTGGATGATGTTATAGATATTAAAGGCTATAGGAAAAACTCAAAACAGGCTTATTAAAGTGACCCTCGAATGCTTGAATTAGGTTGAAGATATTGATATAATGTAAGTATATTTAAAGTATATTTGATTATGTCTGAGGTGAATTTTATGACTGATAAGAACAGGTTTAGAGAGCTTTTGATTAAGAGCAATTATATTGTATTTTTTGGTGGAGCTGGAGTTTCTACGGAGAGTAATATTCCTGATTTCAGAAGTGTTGACGGTCTTTATAATCAAAAATGGGATTATCCTCCGGAGACTATTTTAAGCCACGGCTTTTTTATGAAAAAGCCTAAGGAGTTTTATCAATTTTATTATGAAAAGATTTTAATTGATAACATTAAGCCCAACAAGGCACATTATGCTCTGGCAAAGCTTGAAGAAATGGGTAAGCTTAAGGCTGTGGTAACTCAAAATATTGACGGACTTCATCAAATGGCGGGAAGTAAGGCTGTATATGAGCTGCATGGAACTGTTCTTGAAAATCACTGTATTAAATGTCATAACTCCTATGATTATGATTTTATAAGGAACGGGAAGCCTATGCCACTATGTCCTTATTGCGGCGCTGTAATTAAGCCGGATGTGGTGCTTTACGGGGAAGGGCTTAATATGAATACGGTTAATGAGGCGATAATGCATATTTCAAAGGCTGATTTACTGATAGTCGGAGGTACCTCATTGGTTGTATATCCTGCAGCCTCCCTTGTAAATTATTATAGAGGAAATGATATTGTTCTGATTAACAAGGATGCCACAGGATTTGATGGCAGTGCCGATATAATATTTAGGGATAAAATAGGAGAGGTCCTGGACGAAGCTTTGAAAGGTTTGTGATTTGTTGATAAGCTTTTCGACAAATATTTGGTAGATAAGAGATGTACAATATGTGTATTATCGGATTTTGTTTGTGCGTACTTAAGCTTTTGGTAATTAGATTTAGCAATCATTGATATATAAATATACAGTATTGTGTGAATCAGTTAATCTATGCTATTTTATTTTGACAGAGATTTTGTATTTTTAATAAAATCAGTAAAAAATTTATATATAGTTAGCTAACTTGATGTTTGGCTAACTATATTTTTAAAAGTGCCTATAACAGGCGCTTTTTTAGATATTAAAATGTCAATGATTATCGAGTGCTTACTTGAGGCGACAATAAGTGTATTTTACGTTAAACAACGGATGTAAGCCTTGTAAAATCGGTATTTCAGGTGGTATAATGTAAGTGCTTGCAAAAGGCAATAGATGCCGGAGCTTAAGCTTAATGCGAGCTGTATTTATTAATTATTTTTTGTGCAGGAAACGAGGTGGTTTTTATGAAAAAACATAAGTTTTGGGCGTGGTGTGCTTTGTTTTGTATGTTTATGGTTTATGTTACCGGTGTGAAGAAACTTTGATTTTGGAATATATTTTATAATTTAGGAGGAAATATTATGTTTATGTCTAAAAAATTATGGTGTTTTGTAGGAGGAGTGTTTTTTGGAACGATAGGTACCAAGATTTTATCCAGTAAGGATGCCAAGAAGGTATATGTTCAGCTCGCAGCAGCCGGATTAAGAGGAAAAGAATATATGATGGATACCGTTGCTAATGTTCAAGATGCCGCAAGTGATATTTTAGCTGAAGCAAAAGAGATTAATGAGGAAAGAAAAAGAGAAGAGGAAGAAACTATAATTGACGATACTGATATATAAAAAATTTAAAGAACTGTATTATTTATTGTAA
Source organism: Lachnospiraceae bacterium (assembly GCA_041844335.1). Classification (GTDB taxonomy): domain Bacteria; phylum Bacillota; class Clostridia; order Lachnospirales; family Lachnospiraceae; genus CAUUFM01. Next base: position 4,874 of record JBGZAX010000003.1, on the reverse strand, counting down.
AAGCCGGTGGGATTGTGTAAAAGCAATCCCTTTTATTAAAATTGAATAAAGAGTTAAGAGGTATTTTATGAAATTTAAAATATTATACGACCGTAAAAAAAGAATGCGTATACATAGCTTATTTAAATATATGTCTTTAAGGGAGGCGGATATTTTAGAGAGCTATGTGCTGAAAATTGACGGTGTTGTTGAGGCAAAGGTCAATGAAAGGACTTTAAATACCATAATCTATTATACCTGTGATAGAGAAGAATTAATAGAAAAATTAAAGGCATTTAAGTATAGTGAAAATGAATGCCTTGTTACCGAGAGCGAATATACTGCAAGAGAACTAAATAGGAAATATAAAGAAAAGCTTGTTCGACTTATTATGACAAGGGTATTATGTGGAGTTTTATTGCCCTCAAATGTTCGTAATATTTATACACTTACAAAGTCAATTCCCTTTATTTTAAGAGCGTTAAAGAGCTTAGCAAAATTTAAATTAAATGTAAATGTGCTTGACGGATTGGCGGTTGGGGTATCAATATTAAGAGGTGATTTTAAGACCGCAGGTTCTGTTACATTTTTACTCGGAGTTGGTGATGTGCTTGAAGAATGGACACACAAAAAGTCGGTTGATGATCTTGCAAGAAGTATGTCATTAGGTGTTGACAGGGTTTGGATAAAGACTGAAAATGGCGAGGAGATAAATGTTCCGATAAATTCTGTTAAGGAAACGGATCTTATAATCATGCGTGTCGGAAATGTAATTCCGGTTGATGCTGTTGTAGAGAGTGGAGAGGCTATGATAAATCAGGCATCAATGACAGGAGAGAGCATGCCCGTTCATAAATCCTATGGAATGACTGTTTATGCCGGAACCGTGATAGAAGAGGGAAGTTGTATGATTAGGGCTAAAGAGGCTGTTGGCGAGAGCAGATATGATAAGGTGGTAAAGCTTATTGAAGAGTCTGAAAAGTTAAAATCCAACATTGAAAATAGGGCTTCTAATTTAGCCGACAGTTTGGTTTCATATACTATTTTCGGAAGCGGCTTAGTTTATTTGCTGACGGGAAATATCACTAAAGCTCTATCTGTGTTAATGGTTGATTATTCTTGTGCATTAAAGTTATCGATGCCTCTTAGTGTATTATCTGCTATGAGTGAGGCAGGCAAGCATCACATCACTGTAAAGGGTGGTAAATATATGGAGAGTGTTGCTGCAGCAGATACGATAGTATTTGATAAGACGGGAACTTTAACCAATGCGACTCCCAAGGTTGTCGGCATTACCACTTTTTTAGACAATGATAAAAATGAGATGCTTAGAGTGGCGGCATGTCTTGAGGAGCATTTTCCACATTCTGTTGCTACAGCTGTTGTGGAGGCTGCAAAGGAGTTGGGTTTGGAGCACGATGAAATGCATTCAAATATTGAATATATAGTGGCACACGGCATTTCAAGTACGATTGACGGTAAAAAGGTGATAATCGGAAGTCATCATTTTGTGTTTGAAGACGAGGGTTGTAGTATAAATGATGCCGAAAAAGAGAAATTCGACAGTATAGATCCCACCTGTTCACATCTGTATTTGGCAATAAACGGACAGTTGGCAGCCATAATACATATTTTTGATCCTATCAGAGAAGAAGCGATAGATGTTATAAAGGCTCTTAGAAACCTTGGAATCAATAGGGTTGCAATGCTGACAGGTGACAGCTATAATACGGCTACGGCAATTGCCGATAAAATAGGAGTTGATTATTTTAAAGCGGGAGTATTGCCGGAGGACAAGGCAAGCTTTGTAGAAGAGGAAAAAGCGAAAGGTCACAGGGTAATTATGGTAGGAGATGGTATAAATGACGCTCCTGCACTGTCGGCGGCAAATGTCGGAATAGCTATAAACGACGGTGCGAGTATAGCAAGACAGATATCGGATATCACAATTTCTGCACAGAGTTTGTATGAGCTGGTATTATTAAAGCGATTATCGGACGAGTTAATGAAGAGAATACGCATTAATTATAGAACGGTGATAGGCTTTAACTCATTCCTTATAGGATTTGGCCTGCTGGGAATTATCCAACCTACCACATCGGCATTATTGCATAATTTATCCACGATTTTAATAAGTCTTTACAGTACAACCAGATTGATTGATGATAATTGATTTTGAAAGGGAGCTTAATTGCTCCCTTTAATTGCTTGAAAACGCTATATCTGAAATATCACTGTCTATAAGCATTGAGTAGTTGGTATGATAGATTACATAGCCACTTTTTGCAGCAGGGGGTTTTATCAGATTTTTTCTTTGTGTGTAGTCTATTTCTATTTTTGTGTTGCTTGATGAGCTGTAAAATGCAGCAAGTCGTGCTGCTGTTTCAAAATCTTCATCTTCTATATTTTCATTTATTCCTGTACGTAATATAACATGAGAGCCTGCAACATTTTTAGCGTGGAACCACCAGTCGTTTTTATTTGCAATTTTAAATGATAATTCATCGTTTTGAATATTGTTTCTTCCGACAAATATATCACGGCCGTTTTTTGTTATATAGTGTAACGGCTCTAATTTAGGCTTTTTAATTTTTTTATTATTTTTATTTAATGATTTTTTACTTAAAAATCCGTTTTCTTTGAGATCGTTTCTCAGGGCTGAAATATCATCTTCGGAGCTTAATTTTTCCAGATACATACTTATGCTGTTCAGATATTCTATTTCCTGCTTTGTAACAGGTATAAGTTCATTGAGGACAATAGCGGTACGTTTTAATTTATTGTATTTATTATAGTATTTTACAGAGTTTTTTGCTGCCGATAGTGTGGGGTCGAGTGGAATTTTTATTATTTTGTTATCATCATAATAATTCATCGCTTCGTAATATGATCTATTTTCTTTTATATCATATAGGTAGGCATTTAACAGTTCTCCGTATAGTTTATAGCGATCTTTTTTTAATGTGTCGCTTAATTGCTTTTCCTGTAACTGTAATTTATTCACACTCTTTGAAATCAGGTTATTTATAAGCTGTCTTAAATCTGATGATTTTTGCTTCAGTCTGTCGTGTTTTGCTTTTTCATAATAAAAATTTAATATAGTATCTGATGTTGTAGATTGATTTACTTTATTTATACTTGAAAATATGGATAACGGAAATGCCGAGAAATCCTTCGGAGTGACATTTTTATAATAAATAACCGGGTTGAATTCGTTGTTTTTCAGTATATTAAATATTTTATTTAAGGCATTTTTTAAACTCTCTATTTCCTTGTTATCAAAATCTGCCGTAATTTTTTCAGGTTCTATATTTGCCATATAGCATATCTCATTTGCAAGTATAGGACTGAATCCTGATATTGTTTCGTAAATTGCTTTAAAAATAGATAAATTGCTTTTATGTATTTCATTGAGTATGTCATCTATATCAACACTTAACGGATTAAGCTTATTTGATTTTGGAATAAAATATGGCTCATTCGGTAATACATTTCTGATACTGCTTATTTCAGGAGTAATTCTTTTTATTCCGTCAAGGATAACATCTTTGTCATCTATTAAGATAATATTGCTATGTTTTCCCATTATTTCGACTATGAGATATTTTTTTCCCATATCTCCCATTTCATTTAAGTGTTCTATCTCTATTTTTATTGCTCTTTCAAAATATATCTGTTTTATTGATATTATTCTGCCGTTTAAGATATGCTTTCTAAGCAGCATACAAAAAGCCGGAGAATTATCGGGAGCGGCTTTATTTTCGTTCACAAAACATATAAGAGGAATTGAGGGATTGGCTGAGATCAGCAATCTTTTATCCTTTCCGTTTCCTCTTATTGTAAGCATTATTTCATCTTTTTCCGGTTGAATAATTTTGCTTATTTTTCCGTTTTCCAAATTTTCAGATAGTTCTTTTGCTAAAGCTCTGATTACTGTACCGTCGAATGCCATTTTTTCCTTATATGATAATGATAAAGCCAACTATCATATTTTCCTTTCTTTTTAATATTGCAGTTTAATATGTTTATGATAAGTCGGCACTGATATTTAATTTTTTTCAATGCTTTAAGCAGAGGCGGAAAAACAATTCGTGATGCGAGTATACTATGACCGTCCTGGGAATTTGCCTGTTTAAGTGTGCCGATTTTTTCAACGCTCGGATGCTGTGGTGTTTGTATTATATTCTAAACACTTAGATAAAGCAAGTCAAGAGCAAATAAATAAAAGCTTAAACAGCAGCTTGATTACTATTAAACTTGGTGTTTGTGATAAAATGAGGATATTTATAGAAGTGAGGCAATAATTTGATTTTTAAGAATTAGTTGTGAAATCGGAAATTCGGATTTTTATTTTCTTCTTGAATTAGTTAGAATTTACTGTTAAAATATATCTCTAATGGTTAGAGATAAAATAATTGTATAGGAGGATTTTATTATGCAGCACAAGGGAACGGTGTTTTTGGAAACTGACAGGTTGATACTAAGGCGATTTGACACAGAAGATGCATATGCTGCATTTAATAATTGCCCCTCAGATACTGAGGCTACGGAGTTCTTAAGGTGTGATACACATAAAGATGTATTTGAAACGGAATGCATTTTCAAGAAATTTATAAAAGCTTATGATAAAGCTGGTTTTAATAATAAAGGAATAGTAGATGCATATATATTCAATTTTAAATGAATATTACGGTAAATGATATAAAAATATGATTTTAAAAGAATTGAAGAGAGAGAGTACAATATATGATTTGGAGCAGCTTTAATTATTCCTTGGGCGAGTATATTCCTGATTTTGCATTATTTTCAGTAATTTATATATATATATTTATTATTAAACTAAGAGGGCTTTTATTTAAACAAAAATTTATTGCCTCAATTTTTTATATATATTT
>JBGZAX010000002.1:0-22250 GCA_041844335.1 Lachnospiraceae bacterium | reverse complement strand
GCCCAGACTACTGGGCGCTCTTGACATACCAGCTTATTTTTGTTATTAAATAAATATGGCTTAACAGCAGAAAACTGCAGTTAAGCCACATCAATTATCATAGAAGATCTGAATTTACAGAAAAAATTTCACAGTCTCGCCTATTAATAATCTTTAATGCCATATAGCAGGCAGATTATTAATAGGCAGCTCTTTTTAAATTAAATAATTAAAATTTAAGTTTCTTCAATCATCTCAATAATATCACTCTCGGTAATAACAGATATCCCCAATTGTGCCGCTTTTTTTGATTTGCTTGAATTGTTATCTTCATTGGTAATAAGAAAATCTGTATTCTTGCTGACACTTTCTGCAACCCTTCCGCCCATATTCTCTATAGATTCCCGTAAGGCTTTCCTATTTGCAAAGTGTTTCAAGCTGCCGGTAATTACAAAGGTCTTTCCTGAAATATTTTTATTCTCACTGATGCTCTTTACTTCCCTTATATTCACCTCATTTACTAAATTATATATTATATTTATATTATTTTTGTCCGAAAAATATTTGATAATATCGTCCGCCATTACCTCTCCGATATTATTTATTGATAACAATTCCTCCTTTCCGGCCATAATCAAAGCATCTACGGTTTTATAAAATCCTGCCAAAATGTTAGCATTTGCTACTCCAATACCCTTTATCCCAAGAGAATAAACAAATGCCGAAAGAGCCACGTCTCTGGAGGCTTCCACCGCCTCCAGCAAATTGGAAACCGATTTTTCGCCCATGCCGTCAATTTTCGAAATTTCTTCTTTATAGCTGTAAAGCTTAAATATATCGGCAAATTCGTGCACGAAACCGTTTGAAATAAGAATTTCAAGTCTGGCGGTAGACAACCCCGATATATTAAAAGCATCACGGCTCACAAACAATTCAAAGCTTTTTATATTTTTCGCAGTACAATTTTCATTCGGACAATAAAGCACTTGAACACCCATATTTTCCGCTATTCTTATTCTCTCATTGCACACAGGACAATTAACAGGCACATCACAGCTGTCGGAACCGGTCAAATTTTCAAGAATTTGAGGGATTATCATATTCGCCTTATACACTCTTATTTTGTCACCCACACCAAGCTTTAAGCTTTTAACTGTACTTAAATTATGCACGCTCGCTCTTGATATGCTAGTCCCCTCAATCTCAACCGGATCAAAAACGGCTATAGGATTTATTCTACCGGTCCTTGATGCACTCCAAAAAATATCCCTTAAAACAGTATCTTCCGCTGTATCGCTCCATTTAAAAGCTATTGCATTCCTTGGAAACTTCGCTGTATTTCCAAGATTTTGCCCGAATTTAATATCATCATAAAGCAAAACCAGTCCATCTACAGGATAGGGATAACTCACAACATTTTTAGAAAACTCATACTCTATTTCCACCAAGTTATCTTCACTCACCTTTCTGTAGTTTACGATTTCAAACCCCATTTCACTTAATTTTTCGAGCTTTTCGCTATAATGATTAAGCTCTGAAAACCCGTCTACCACATTAAAGGCAAAAAAATGCACCCCCCTATCCGATACAACACTGCTGTCCAATGCTCTTACAGTGCCGCTGCATAAATTTCTGGGATTTTTGTATTTGAAAGTTTCAACATTCAGATTTTCATTTACTCTTTCAAAATCGGAATAAGAAATGACCGCCTCTCCTCTTAGCACGAGTCTCTCTTTATAAGGAATTTTAGTCGGAAACTTCTTAAAATGTCTGGCATTTTGTGTAATAACCTCTCCAACCTTACCATTTCCACGAGTAACTGCACTAGTCAGCTCTCCATTCTCATAAGTAATCACTACAGTAAGCCCGTCCAGCTTGTAAGATAAAATTCCTGCACCCTCTTTTAGAAATTCAACTAAGGTATCAATATCCTTGGTTTTATCTAATGATAACATAGGAGTATCAAAGACGAATTTTTCTAATTTTTTTGATATAAAATGTCCGACATTAGCACTGGGACTGTCGCTACGAACAATTCCAAGCCTGTTTTCAAGCTCCAACAATTCATCATAGAGCCTATCGTATTCTGCATTTGACATCTTTTCATAATCCTGATTATAGTAACAATCAGATGCATCATTTAAGATATCTATCAATTCAAAAAGGCGTTCCTTATCCATTTCATCTCCTCAAAATAGTCAATTTTTTGAATGCTTAATTAATTCAAACAGTCTTTTTTGCTCACTAAGTGTAAGCTCTCTATACTCTCCCACTTTTAAATCACCAAGCCCTATGTTCATTATCCTGATCCTTTTTAATGAAACAACCTCATACGATAAAGCTTTACACATACGCCTAATCTGCCTGTTTATACCCTGAGTCAAAACTATCTTAAAAGACCTATCATTTATTTTTTTGCAAACACAGGGTCTTGTAGTAGTATCTATACCTTTTTCTTTGTCAAATATATGCACACCTTTTGACATCTTACCTAAAAACAAATCATCAAATACTCTGTCAAGCGTAACAATATACTCCTTTTCGTGGTAGTTTCCTGCTCTCATTATCTTATTTACAATCTCTCCGTTATTGGTCAAAAGCAGTAAGCCCTCCGAGTCCTTATCTAACCTCCCCACTGTAAAAACTCTATAATCAAGCCCCAAATAATCTATTACATTCCTGCTATCTATCCTTGAACTTGTACAAACAACCCCTTTGGGTTTATTAAAAGCTAAAATCAGCTTTTTATCACTTGGAGAAATTATTTTTTCTCCTATCTTTACAACAGAATTTTCATCAACCGTCTGTCCTACAAAGGCAATTTTTCCATTTACGTTAACCCTTTTCTCAAGTATTAATATATCCGCCTGTCTTCTCGAGCAATAGCCGCTGTCCGCTATATATTTATTCAATCTAATCATCACTTTGCAGCAAGCCAGTCGTACATCATCTCATATTGCTTGGCAGAAGTGTTCCAAGAAAAGTCCTTACTCATTCCTCTATCAACTATCTTGTTCCATTCTCTTTTTCTATCATAAAATATTCTTTGCGCATACCTTACAGCAGACATCATTTCGTGAGCATTATAGTTGGCAAAGCTGAAACCTGTACCCATATTGTTATATTCATCATAGGGCTCTACGGTATCCTTTAATCCGCCTGTTTCTCTTACTATCGGAACAGTTCCATATCTCAGTGCCATCAGTTGACTTAAGCCGCAAGGCTCAAACAGTGATGGCATCAAAAATGCATCACAACCCCCATAAATTAGATGAGAAACCTCTTCTGAATAGTAAATTTGAGCCGAAACTTTATCATAATACTTCCATTCAAAATGCCTAAACAGATTTTCATAATGTTCGTCACCCGTACCCAACACTATTATTTGGATATCATCCTGACAAAGCTCATCCAATACACATTCAACAAGATCAAGACCTTTCTGAGATGTCAATCTGGACACTATTCCTATCAACATAGTCTTATCATTTCTTGCTAAATGAAATCTGTTTTGAATCTCCCTCTTATTTTTTATCTTTTCTCTTCTGAAATTCTTGATATCAAAATTTTTAACCAAAAACCTATCTGTCTTCGGATTGTATTCCTCATAATCAATTCCGTTAACAATACCTCTGAGATCGTTTTTTCTGGCACTTAAAAGACCATCCAAGCCCTCTCCGAAAAATGGTGTCTGAATTTCATTCGCATAGGTTTGGCTAACTGTTGTAATAGCGTCGGCATAGACCATTCCACCCTTTAAACAATTTCCGTCTTTGTATGCCTCAAGCTTATCCGGAGTAAAATAATACATAGCAAGTCCGGAAAAATCTACTATAGTTTTAACATCCCATACGCCCTGAAATTTAAGATTGTGTATGGTCATTACAGATTTTATTCCCCTATAAAAATCGTTTGCCATAAAGCTGTCTTTTAAATAAACCGGAATAAGTCCTGTCTGCCAATCATTACAATGTATTATATCGGGTCTAAAATCTATTACAGGCAAGACTGACAAAACCGCCTTTGAAAAAAATATAAATCGTTCCACATCCCATTTACCGTCAGCGGTATATGGCGTGTTCCCTGAAAAATAATATTCATTATCCACAAAATAAAAGGTAATTCCGTCGAACTGACACTCAAACACGCCCACATACTGTGTTCTCCAACTGAGCTCCATAAAGAAGTTCGATTTATAAACAAGCTTGTTCTTGTACTCATCTTTCATACACCTGTACTTAGGAATAATCACCCTTACATCATATTTAGTTTTGTCCAAATATTTAGGCAATGAACCCGCAACATCCGCCAAACCTCCGGTCTTAATAAAAGGTACGGACTCAGATGCAACCATTAATACATTTATCATAATAATTCTCCCCAACGGCTTGTTCATTCAGCGACGACATCATTATATTCATCAGATTTATCAAATAATTTCTGAGCGTAAGAACAGCTGGCTTTAAGTTTTTTGTCTCTTATTCGCATTTCCTCTGCTACCTTATCTACCAGCTTTTTTGCTATGCCCATTCCCTTATATTCTGGACTCACCTCAGTGTGTTCGATAACAAATATATCTTCTTTCGGTATCAACTCACAAACACCTACAATCTTTTCTTTTTCCGTATCAAAAGCAACAGATCTGTCTTTTTCTTTTTCAAATTTTATGTCTATCATAACGGCTCCTTCTTATAATCGTTTAAAAATACAATTATATTATAATACCTTAGACCCTTTTTTTCAATCAAATATATTTCCCGGTTTTGTACAAAATGCATTTGTAAATAAAAAAGATTAAAAAACAATACTTGCCGTTTGTCAAATTCTGCTCTTATTTGCATAAGGAGCAGAGCATCTCTTTCCCATATGCCGTATCGCTCTGATAATGACATATCAGAGCGAACAGCAAAATATTTATAATATATAAACCGTGACTAATGATTATAATATTATATTTGACCTCTCTACCCTCCTTTCGGAATTATGAAACAAAAAAACTATTCCCTGACAAAAGATGGTTGCTTCATAATTTAATTTATAAAAAAATTTAGCTACCCTTAAAATAGGATAGCTAAATTTTTTACCTCTATTGTTTATTCAATTTAAAATCAGACTGTTATAATGAAAAATATCTGTTAATACTATCAAAATCAATGCCTTTTCTGACTAAAAACTTATAGAATCTATCTTTTTCCTTTATACCCGCAAGTTCCAAATCAAAGCGTTTGCTGACAGCAAGCCTATTTATCAATTCTGCGGTATCTACAAAGTCTTCCTCTCGGGACAGAACATTATCTATTATTTCACCGGCAATTCCGTTTCTCATTAAATCATTTTTTATTCTTCTAATTCCAAAATTTTGCTTTCTTAACTCATAATAGTTTTCGGCAAAATTTTCATCATTTAAATAGCCCTCATTTATGAGCTTATTTACCGCAAATTCTATTGCTTCGTCTGTATAATACTTGACCTTAAGCTTATTTTTCATACAAAACACCGAATAGTCCCTGCCCTCCAATAATTTAAGACAATATTTTAAAGCTCTCTGCCCCAAAATTTCATTGATTTTTTTAAATGTAACATCATCAATGCTATAGCCTGCTCTTATCTTAAAATCTTTTATTTCCTTATTATAAAGACAGAATTTAACACCATAATCCGCTAATATCAGCTTTTTTTGATTTGTTTTTTGTATAATTTCATTTATGTACAGAATCATTTATCATCTACCGTTATAACCACTTTTTATTTATCAAGCTTTTCCGCTTTCTCTATTTTTTTGCCGGAATCAGCTGCCGAAGTCTCGGATACTTTATCATCTATACTATAATGCTCCCTGACTTTCTTATAAATATCATCAAAAATATCTCTGTGTTCTATCAGATATTGCTTGGCATTTTCTCGACCCTGCCCTATCTTTTCCTCATTGTATGCATACCATGCTCCGCTCTTAATCACAATTCCTGCATTCGCCGCAAGATCCAACACATCAGCCTCTCTTGATATACCAAGGCCATAGGTAATTTCAAATTCTAAATCTTTAAAAGGCGGAGCTATCTTATTTTTCACTATTCTTACCTTTGTTTTAGTGCCGACCACTTCTCCATTAGCCTTTATAGGATCGCCCTTTCTTACATCTATTCTAATTGAAGAATAAAATTTTAAAGCTCTACCTCCGGTAGTCACTTCTGGATTTCCAAACATTACTCCGACCTTTTCTCTCAACTGATTAATAAATACTACAATACAGTTAGTTTTACTGATAACCGAGGTCAATTTTCTAAGAGCCTGAGACATAAGTCTTGCCTGCAATCCGACGTGCGAATCCCCCATAAGACCGTCTATTTCAGCCTTGGGTACAAGAGCCGCAACAGAATCTATTATAATTATATCCATAGCTCCGGATCTTACCATAGTTTCACATATTTCAAGTGCTTGCTCTCCGCTGTCCGGCTGAGAAATATAAAGATTATCAATATCCACACCTATTCTTTGTGCGTAGCTCGGATCCAAAGCGTGCTCTGCATCTATAAATCCGGCAACCCCACCCAGTTTTTGAACCTCTGCCACCATATGCAGAGTAACTGTTGTCTTTCCGCTGGCTTCAGGTCCATAAATTTCTATTACTCTGCCCCTTGGAAGTCCGCCGAGCCCTAAAGCAATATCAAGGCTCAGACACCCTGTAGGTACGGTTTCTATGCTCATATCCTTAGCCTTGTCACCCATTTTCATTATGCTGCCCTTACCGAACTGCTTTTCTATTTGTGAAATGGCCACATCAAGAGCCTTTATCTTTTCTTCCTTTAACATATAATGTTTCCTCTCATCAAATCAAAACTATTTGTTCTCTCTAAGCACCTTTATTGCTTTCATTATCTGATTATCATCTTTGAATGAATATTTTTTACCATTAATTTTTTTCGGTTGTCTATAAATTACTTTTATATCCGGAGTTATACCCTTTTTATGAATTTCATTGCCTGATGCAGTATAATATCTGGAAATAGTAAGCTTGATGGCAGTTCCATCGGTTAACGGTATAGTATTCTGAACGATACCTTTTCCGTAAGTGTTTTCACCGACCAATGTTCCCAGCTTTCTGTCTTTAACAGCTCCACTAAATATTTCAGATGCACTTGCACTGTTTGAATTAACCAAAACCACCATTTTTTTATCGTAATACACATTTCTGTCAGCATTTACGTAGTCTTTTTTACCATTCTTATCTTCCGTATAAACAATCACTCCGTCACTCAAAAATCCATCAAGTATCTCACAAACGGAGTTAAATGAGCCGCCGGGATTATCTCTTAGGTCTATTATCATACTCGTTGCACCGTTTTTTACTAAAGAATTATAGGTCTTTTTAAATTCACCGGAGGTATTGCTGCTAAACTCAACAATTCTTATATAACCTATATTTTTTTCAATTAAGTCGTGATAAACCGTCTGCACCTTTATTTCATCTCTTATCGCAGTTAATTTAAACTCCTCTTTTTTACCTTCCCTCTTCACTTTAATTTCAACTTTCGATCCTTTCGGACCCTTTATAAGTCTAACCACATCTTCTAAAGACATTTCCAAAGTGATTTCCTTATCATCTATTGCTGTCAAAATATCTCCTGCCATAAGCCCCGCCGCTTCAGCGGGAGAATCTGGATAAACAGAACTTATTGATATCAGCCTTGTATTTTTCGATAGGCTAACTACCGCACCGATACCGCTATATTCGCCATCAAACTGCTCCATAGCAGCTTTAAACTCTTCCGCAGTATAATATTGCGAATAGGGATCATCCAAAGATGCAAGCATACCTTTAAATGCCCCGTTCTGTATCGTAGAATCCTTATAATCAAAGATAAAATTCGCATCAATTATCTTTTTTATATGTTTCAGCTTTTGATCGAACAAATTGTCAGGCAGTGCATTCGGATCCTTACTTGCCGTAAATGCTGCTCTATCATTTATCGGCAGAGAAAATATAGAACCGTTCATCAAGCTCGCCGCCAGGCAAAAAAATAATGACGCCACAAAAGCTCCTAACGCTACACCGAGAAAAATCCCTTTTGTTTCTTTACTATTGTTGTTATTTTCTATGAATGTTTCTTGTACGGTTTCCTTAGTTTCATTTTTTTTAAACATCTCCGTACTCTTAAAATCGTCGTTTTCGTCTAACATTTGACACCTCTTTGACTTTCTAATTGTTAAAATGCAACACTCAATAGATTATAACATTTTTATCTGATTTTTACAAATAATTATTGGATCTGATTTTTGATTCTAAAATAGTCGCCGCCAACAGAAAATTAATAGCCGAATTAAAATCAGTTAAATCAAAGCCCGTCATTTTAGAATATTTATCAACAATGGTTTTAACTCTCTTTCTATTCAAATGACATTTACTTGCAGCAATTGAACAATTAAATGTGCTTCTGATAAAAGTGCACACTACTCTTAGCTCTTCCAGTTCAATAGAATTTATATATTCTTTCTTAAAAACCTCTTTAATAATTTTTTCCTCTTCCCCCTCTAGAAAACCAAAAGCAAAATGTCCCAGACCGAGCTTTGTATAACACTTTATTCTCTGAGCCCTGGTATAATATTTAACATACAAAATAGCTATTTTTGCGCATTGATAAGAATGTCTAAGACCTGTCCAGTGATCTACCTCGGTGCCTATACCGATATAAATATTACTCAGCTTTTCCTTCTTTATATGTTTTTCAGACATTTCGTATAAAATATCTGCAAAGTTCTTTTTACAATGTTTTACTATAACTAATTCATTTAAGCTCATACATAATACAGATTCCTTATAGCCGATATCAAAATCCGATTTTACCCTGTCCAAATACTTTTCATTTATAGCAAAATCAACTGAAATCACAGCTGTAACTAACGGTCTCTCTAACGGAACAGCTTTTGAATATAATATTCTTTTCAAATCATATTGTTTATCCTTCAGTACTTTCTTATATATTCCGTCCGTATAATTAGTATATTCTATAACATCATAAATATGTGATAAATACATTCCCAAACTCTTGGCCAAAAGCACCTCGGAGTCATTGGCTCTGACAAAAATAGTAAATCTTAGGCTGTGGTTACTTCTGTCGTAAGCCTTCTCCATATGGTAATTCCGCTGAATTTCAGCATAATCCTTATGCTTCAAGGCATAAATCAGCCTGTCAAGCTCCCTCATAGGAATATTTGCCGCCGCTATGACCTCATTTTCAGCTCCCGCCACAAGAATCTTCGCTTTGCTTATCTCTCCAATTTCATCAGTTACCTCTCTAATTGCCTCATCAGATAACATAGCTCACCTCATCTTCAAAAAACATTTTAAAACCATATTGCAACATAGAGACTAAGCTCAAATTTTACCAAATTTCCTTTTCCCCTTAATTTGTCTTTTGCCTTTGACTGCTTTTTTATTAAATATTCATATTATATCACGAAAACTCTAAAATTACACAAAGATTTGTGTAATAATATCAAATCTATGAAAACTACATAAAATCAAATATTGATAACTGTGCCGCCGCCGGCAATCCATTTAAAATCCCCAGTTCAACCAGCTTGTTTATTGAAGTCTGATCGACACCCGTTCTTGACTTAAACTCTTCAATAGAGGTAAAAGGGGCCGTTTTAGCCTCAGTTTCAATAGACTTTGCCGCCGTTATTCCAAGTCCCGCTATGGAATTTAATGCAGGCATAATTTTTCCATCAATCACCTGAAATTCAGTGGCCTTAGCCTTATACAGATCAATAGGCAAAAACTCAATTCCTCTGGCATACATCTCTCTTACTATACACATAAGCTTATAAAGCTCTTTTTCATTTGCCTTTGGAGCCTTTATTTTAAGATATTCATCTATGTGCTTATCCAATACTTCTTTGCCGTAACAAAATATCATATAATCAAAAACATCTGTTCTGATAGAGTAATAGGCTGCGTAATATGCCAGTGGATAAAATATTTTATAATACCCTATTCTGTAACTCATCATTACATAAGCTACCGCATGCGCTTTGGGGAACATATAGCTTATTTTCTTACAGGATTTTATATACCACTTCGGCACATCCTTTTCAAGCATATATTCCTCCTGATCGGCATTTAATCCCTTACCCTTTCTGACCTGCTCCATAATTGTGAAGGCTTTGGAGGGTTCTAAGCCTTTTTCTATTAAATAAAGCATAATATCATCCCTGGTGCAGATAGCCCCCGACAAGCTGGTAACATTTTCTTTTATTAGAATCTGCGCATTATCCGTCCACACATTGGTCCCGTGTGAAAGCCCTGAAATCAAAACTAAATCGGAAAATGATTTAGGCTTTGTTTCTATTAGCATCTGCATTACAAAATCCGTACCGAACTCAGGCATTCCCAAAACTCCAAGTACACAGCCTCCTATATCATCAGGCTTTATTCCCAAAGCCTCTGTAGAATTAAACAGTGATAAAACAGACTTGTCAGCCAAAGAAATATCCGTAGCCTTGAATCCTGTCAAATCTTCAAGCATTCTTATAGTGCTTGGAATGTCATGACCTAATATATCAAGCTTTAATAAATTATGCTCAATAGAGTGATAATCAAAATGAGTGGTTATTATCGAACTGTTGATATCATTTGCAGGATGCTGTACAGGAGTAAATGTAGTAATGTCCTCTCCCTTAGGCAATACCACTATTCCACCAGGATGCTGTCCTGAAGTCCTTTTTATTCCCGTTAAATATGTCGCCATTCTGGCAAGCTCGCAACGCCTTTTTTCTATTCCCTTCTCTTCAAAATAACCCTTTACATACCCGATAGCGGTTTTTTCCGCAATAGTTCCGACTGTTCCTGCCTTAAATGTATTTCCCTCGCCGAATATCTCCTCTGTGTATTTATGCGCAGTGGCCTGATATTCTCCGGAAAAGTTAAGATCTATATCAGGCTCCTTATCCCCCTTAAACCCCAAAAATGTTTCAAAAGGTATATCAAATCCATCCTTTAATAACGGTTGTCCGCACACCGGACATAACATATCAGGCATATCACACCCCGCTCCTCTTAAATACTTCTTTACCGACTCGGAATCAAAATCACTATAATGACAGCTTGGACAATAATAATGTGGCGGCATAGGATTAACCTCCGTTATCTCCGACATCGTAGCCACCAATGATGAGCCTACAGACCCTCTGCTGCCCACCATATATCCGTCTTCGTTAGATTTTTTTACCAGCTTTCTGGCAATTATGTACATTACTGCATAGCCATTTCCAATTATAGATGTAAGCTCTTTTTCAAGCCTCACTGCAACCGGTTTTGGAATAGGGTCTCCATAAATTTCTTTTGCCCTGTCATAGCAAATTTCTCTTAGCATAATATCTGAATTTTCAATAACCGGAGGACATTTGTCAGGTCTTACTGGAGATATCTTTTCTACACGGTCAGCTATCAAATTAGTGTTTGTAACTACCACTTCATAAGCTGCGTCTTTGCCCAAATACGAAAATTCTTCAAGCATCTCATCTGTTGTTCTTACATAAACCGGCAGTTCTTCATCAAAATCTTTAAATTTTCTGCCATGAAGCAGTATTTTTCTATATAATTCATCTTCTTTATTTAAAAAATGTGCGTCAGTCGTAGCGACAACGGGCTTATTCAATTTTTTACCAAGTGATACTATTTTCTTGTTATTCTCCTTTAGTCCCTCCACCCCTTTTACTTTAATAAAACTGCCTTTTGTCAAATATAAATTATTTGCTATGGGCTGAATTTCCAAATAATCATAAAATGATGCGGTCTTTTCTAAAACTTCATCGCTCTTCCCTCGCATGACCAAATCATACAGCTCTCCTTGAGAACAGGCGCTCCCTATTATCAACCCGGCTCTATGCTTTACCAATTCACTTTTGGGTATCCTCGGACTTCTATTGTAATATTTAATGTGTGACATTGACACAAGCTTATAAAGATTTACTCTGCCGATGTCATTTTGTGCAAGCAAGATCACGTGGTTTGGTCTCGCACCTCTGATTAAATCAACATTTCCTATCGACATTTGATTAAATTCTTCAATAAGACCTACCCCTTTTTCTCTTGCAATTTTTAATAAATTCAACAGGATGTATGCTGTACAGGTGGCGTCCTGATCCGCCCTATGATGATTGAGCAATTCAACTTTAAAATATTTTGCCAATGTATCCAGTTTATAATTTTTAAGTTTCGGAACTAATACTCTGGCAAGAATTACCGTATCTATAATAGTAGGGTTAAAATCATAGCCCTGCTTTTTACATTCCCTCTGTATAAATCCGGTATCAAATTCCGCGTTATGTGCCACAATTACACTGTTATTTGCGAATTCCAAAAATTTTGGCAATACCTCTTCTATTCCATCTGCATTTACAAGATCTCTGTCATCTATTCCCGTCAAATTTTTAATATCAAACGGCAACGGTCTGTGCGGATTTATAAAACTCTGAAAACTCGATATTACCTTATTATCGCTTACTCTTACTGCTCCTATTTCTATAATATCATCAGAGGTTTCATTTAATCCTGTGGTTTCAATATCAAAAACCACATAATCTGTATCTATGTCCTGCCCTCTTGAATTTTCCACAGCTCCTTTTAAATCATCTACCAAATAACCTTCCATTCCGAATATAAGCTTAAAATCTTCGAAACCCTTTGCAACATTGCTTGCGCTTGTAAAGGCGTGAACAACACCATGATCGGTAATTGCCACCGCCTTATGTCCCCACGAATGAACCTGCTTTATCAAATCAGATACATCAATCATCCCGTCAAGCTCGCTCATCTTTGTGTGGCAATGCAACTCCACCCTTTTAACCTCAGATTTATCCGCTCTCTTATTGCCCAAGGCATCGTTATTCTTTTTTATTCCGAAAACATTACTTATTGTCAGCTCCCTATCATACTGATCTCTTATCACATTGCCTCTTACAGTAATACTTTTTGCCGAATTAAACCTTTCTTCTAAAGCTACTGCATCTTTTTTTGCCAAAAATAATTTCATATTTATACTGTCAGTCAAATCGGTTAAAGAAAGATTGTATATTATCATCTGCCCCTGCTGATATTCTCTTTGTTCGCTACCGATTATCTTAACATTTATATATATATCATTACAAGGACCTTCAATTTTACTAAGCGGCGTTATTTCACCTACTTCAAAAGGCTTGCCATATAAAAGTCCGCCTGAAATATTTTCATTAAGTTTAGTTTTATATCTTTTTTCTCCAGCTCCTTGAATACTCTTAAATTGAGTTTTTTGAGAGTTATCTTCTCGTTTTTCCGCTATAGATTCTGTTTCTTTAAGTTTCAGCTTATACACCATTTTTATTTCTAAAGGAACATCACAAAATAATTGCCTTTTAATTTCTCTTTCAACGGCAACCAAATCATCTTTCTTTATATTATCAGGCAAATCACTTAAATATACTGATATCAACGTCCTATCATTATTAACAACAAGCTTTTCTATTATATTCTGCTTTACCGCATCATAAAGCCTATTTTCTATTATTAACTCAGGAAATATTTCTAATATGGCTTTCAAGCTAAAACCCTCCTAAAATCTCTTTTGAAATCCTTATATTATACTATCATAAATAAGAATTCATATCAATGATTTAAAGAGCTATGAAAATTTTATACCGACCTTTCAAAATCTTTGTTTAATTTATCTGCAATTAATGACAACATATATTTATTTTTCTTATCGTCTATATGCTTCATAAATTCAAAGAAGTACAGCAAATCTTGTTCGTATTTGGAATATGCTTCCTTATCCAGTATGGAATTTATCAAAACAATATCAGGTTTTATCTGTAAATGTTTTATCTCTTCAATAGTTTCATCGAGCCTTTTTAAACCCTTGTAATTGCCAGTTGAAACCAAAATTAATTTCCCTTTATCGAGCCAGCCGAGCTCAAAAGCTCTATTTAAATATTTAAGGTTATTGCCGATATCTATCACATAACAATTCATATCTTTTAAAAACTTGTTTTTTGTGAGAACAAGTGCTTGATACTCATAATCATTGCCGTTATAAGTAAAACCGAAATCCTTTGCCTGATAATCAAGATCAGCTATCGGATCAAACTGAACATAAGACACCTTTGCTCCCGTATTTTTTAATTCCAGTGCAAGGCTCATAGATACAAAGCTTGTTCCTATTGTCCTGCTTACTCCGAACAATATAATTATATTACCGAAACTATGCCATATTAATTTCCGGTTGATATCTTCAAAAACGTAGTTTCCTTTTTTATTATAATCGGCAGCCTCTTCGACAACCAATAAATCACTTGCATTCAGGCTAAAATCTTCTTTTCTAATTTCATTTCCTATCTCCTTTTTTGTATTTTCTTTCATCTCGACTTTACTACATTCTTCGCTCAATAATTCTTCAACCTCAATGTTTTTCTTTGTGTTTAAGTGCTTATTGTGATTCCTTTTCATAGCTGAAATACTTTCATTGTCGGATATTTTTGATTTTTCCCTTACAAGATCTTCAATATCTATAGTTTCAGTCTTTTCATCAGATATAATATTTTTCATACAATTTAACATATGGTTCGACAGAGAAGCATTATCACTTTCATTAAATACAATGTAATTTTTTCCTCCAACAGAATTTCTGATAATATCATTATATTCCTCGTTGCTTAAGCCCGATGAATGTCTGGCTATAACAAAAAATCCCGACAAATCAGGATATTTTTCTAAAATATTAGCTTTAAATGACAGTATAGAAGTGTAATCTGTATTTTGAAGTGCTCTGACATCAAGTAAAAAAAAGTCAATATGCTCAATTCCTCGCATTTTAATCTTTATAAATTCTTTAATATCCACATTTTTTCCTGAAACTACAGTAAATTCAACCTCTGTGAAATTTTTACCTATGCTGTCCTTTAAATCGTCAAAATCTGCCTGCATATACTCTAAAAAAAATATTTTACTCATAGACTTTTCTCCGTTAATTATAAAAACTACAGCTTGCTTTTCCAAACTGCCTTGCTTGGCACAGTCAAATCGCATGTCATCAACTCTCTTTTACAAAAATATACCGGTAAAGAGATGTCAAAGCTGCCCTCAATTTCATAACGCTGTGCATCCCGGTATCCCGATGTTTCAACAATTTTCATATTTAAATTACTGATCCTGTAAATAAGCATTCCATTTTCATCAACAAGCTTTATAGCATACTCGCCATCATATTCCACATTCAAAACCTCTGCAAGCTCTCCCAATACATCTCCGAAATCATTAATGCCCGCCCAAATCGGTCTTTCTTCGCTGTCTATCAATGTTTCATTTCCGCCATTAAAATTTCCTCCGATTTGTATCCCCTCTCTAACAGCAGTAAACATTTCATCATAATTTGCAATCGCTACCGACAACATCGCTTTTTCGTAGGCTTTTTCCACTATTCCGATAGTCACATATATCTTGAAATACTCAATAAATGCAGACAAAACAATAACTGTGGCAACGATAATAAAGGAACCGTATATATACATACCCGCTCTACTCTCTTTTAACTTTTTAATCATTTATAATACACCTCGCTCCTTGAAACGGCAGAAACTGCAATAGGTATATTTACCGATATCCCCATGATCTTGAAAGTATAATCAGTTGCAATATCTACTACTATCTTATCGTTTAACTGGACTTTGTAACCATCAAAAAAATCACTTCTTGAATAATCGAGAATTAAGTTCTGTAATTGCATCTTTTCCTTATACTCATCTATTCTATAAGTTGCCTCGGAAGTGAGCCCGCCCTCAACAGAAATCACTCTGGCTACGTTATTCGCATAAACATTTATTTTATTTATATATGCAAATATGGGCATAATGGCAACCATTATTGCAATAATAAGCATAAACATCATCAAGACAAAGCTAAATTCTATATATATCCCTCCCCTTTTTTCCTTAAGTTTGTTTTTTAAAAAATTATACATAAAACAGCTCCTCATAAATACGACGATTGGTTCATTTTAAACAAGTAAACAGCTATAATTACAAAATACATTAACATCATCGCTGCTAAAATAAAAAACTGATATTTCTTTATCTTCTCCGGTCGCTTTGCCGCTGTGCTCTCTAAACTTTGCAGCTCCATTACATCTAAATCATGCGACAACATCTCAAAATAAGTTTGCATATCATCGCCCCTTATCACTCCTATAAGCCCTCTCACTATATCTGAAATGGCCCCGATACTAAGTCTGCTCTCAAATCTTACCAATGCCGCCTCATAGTTTGAGCTTTTCATATCAGCTAAAACTATTTCCAATTCCTTTTTTAACGCTCTATTAGATGTTTTAATGTATCTTTCTATTATGCTAACTATATCACGTGTGCTCTTGATCTCCTGAGTAACAGTTGCACAAAATCTGGGAAGCTCGCTTTCTATGTCTTCTCTTTTCAGCTTGTAATTTGCTTCAAGACTGCTTGAACATTTAAAATAGTAAACAAAGGAAATAAAAAACATCACAATAGAAAACAACGGAACTATAAAATACAGTAAAAGTGAAATAGTGCACAAAATTGAAGTTTTAACGATCTGCTCTGCGGCAAAATCCTTTGCATTCATCTCCACATCATAATATCTGAGATAAGTTTTTATCTTTGTAAGCCTTTCTTCCGGAATGTTTAAACGCTTGCTTACAAAAACGGTAAGGCTTTTTATAAAGATATCTAAAACACTTGTCTTGTCACATATCCTGATTAATTTACCGGCTAACATATATGTTCCTAAGCTGGGCAGCCTGAATATAAACATAAATACTCTGTAGGCTCCATAGGTATATAAAATAAATGCCGATACCATAATTATATAAATCATAAAAAGCTCCTTATCTATTGTACTCCATCGGTCTTGTAAGCCTTAAAACGTTGGCAGAACAAATGGCCACAATACTCGCTATAGCCCCTATAGTGATATGCCCAACTGTAGTATTTACCAATATTTTATACCATTCTCTATTCAATACATAAAAAATAGGCACATTAAAAAATAAAATAATCACCATAAAAACATATTCTCTTACAGGTTCATAAAGCACACTATCTAATCGTACTCCCACAATTCTTATGTAGCTTAATTTTTTGACAATAGTCGGTAATGTGACCCTTAAGCTGCTGTCTACCTGACAACTTATCAAAGAGTTACACCATTCTTCAAACACCGAATTATTTAAAGAGTTTTTTAATATCCTTATGTTTTGTCCTATATCAGAATTTACATAATCACAATTAAAAATAAAATTTTGAAATAACCTCTTTATCGGAGGATGTATATAAGCTATGTTCTCTTCGACCGCTATCACTATATTTTCATTTCTGATATAACTGTTGGTAATAATAGACAAGGCGGTTTCCAGTTCCTCATTAATCATCTTTTTTAGCTTAACCCCTCTGTTTCTTATGTAAACAAAGGGGGTCGCTATTGCTATTACAAAAAGTGGAGGAACTAAAAACAAATTCATAGTTATCAAACACACAAAAATTGATAAAATACCCAGCACAACGGAGCTGAAACAAACCAAAGGAAATTCTGCCTGTTTATCAAGCAATTTTAGTATTTCCTTTGTATCATATATTAATTGCACAAATCCCTTTCTTTTCTTTTTACCCTTTGCAAGCTCAATTCTTCTCAATATAGTTTCCTCTTTTGGAGAGAAAATATTGACTATGTCTCTTTTTATCTGTTTTTCATCAACTCCAAATATTTTTATTAAGCCATAGCTGATAAAAAATAATGTTATAAATTTGCTAATTATCATATATTGCTCCAATCGTAATCAAGACCTCTAAACTATCAAAACAAGCTTAATAAATCCTCTGTAATATTTCTGTTAATCAGATTTAACCTTAAGCTTTCACTGATGTCTCTTACCTTTCTGAAATGTCCATCTATCTTAAGCTTGCCATTTTCATCTTCTTCATTTCTGATAGTTACATACTCATAAAGGGTCTGTATTTGCCACTTTCCTTCTTCATCTAAATAGCTTTCTGTTATTTCCTTAATTCTTCTGACATTATCTCCGTCTTTCCTGATATACACAATTATGGGAAATGCTTCTTTACATAATCTCTCCAAAGTATCCTCTCCCATACTTACTCCCATTTTACAAAGAGTTACCATTCTCCAATACGTCGCCCTACAGCTGCCGGCATGAGTAGTTGTCAACACAGCGTGTCCTGTTCTCGCCGCTTCCTGTGCTGCATTTGCTTCCCGTCCTTTCATCTCACTTACTATAATAACATCAGGATTCATGGTAAGTGCTGTTTCCAACAATTTATCCTGATCCACGACTCGCCCTTTATCTTCAGCCTTTTTTGTATGCGTGTGTACCACATTATTTACTACCTTGCCATTTTCATCTCTTTTTGTAAGATCGAATTCTCTTACATCCTCTTCTATACAATAAACTCTCTTTTCATTTGGAACCTGACTTGCCAAATACATAAGTAATGTGGTCTTTCCAGATCCTGTTTCACCGGTTATGCATATACTTATACCATATCTGGTCAATATACTTAGAATATCCAACATCTGTTTTGTCGCTGTGCCCCTATTTACAAAATCATCTCCTTTAAATCTCTTGGGATTTATAATTCTAAGCGAAGCGGACACTCCAGCCGCCTTATCTATTACCCCTTCTCCTAATATTGTAAGCCTTATTCTATTATGCAGATGTCCCCTTACTATCGGTTTACTTCTGTCAATGATCATATCACTTTCCTGTTTCAATAACCTTTTTATGACATCAACCGAATGCTCAGGAGATCTAAACACCTCTTCTGTGGACAAAACCTCTCCGGTATCATAATGTACCTTTATATCATCCCATCTATTGATATTTATCTCTTCTATATCTGTTCGGCTTTCATCAAGTAATGGCGTAAGTATCGACAGCTGTGCCATCTCATTGTATATTTTTTGAACCAATATAGATCTTGTGTGTCCGCTGACTCCCAGCTTATTATCTCTTAAAAACTTACTAATTATATTTTTTAGCTGTTCTTTCAGTGCTATTTTCTTATTCAAATCACTGTTATCAGCTCCCGCCATAATTCCGGAATAATTTTCGCTGATAAAATTTTGCACCATTGCGTATACGTTTTCAAAGTTTAAATACTTAACACCCTCATCAATATAATTTTCATACATTCAATCACCCGGCTTTATTCCTTTTTAAAAATAACTTCCTGCCAATCTTTGAAATAGATTTTTTTATTTCTTTGTTTATAATTTCATTCAAAACTCTATCATATTCGCAGCTAAATAATCTTGCCGCTCCTCCCTCCAAAACCCTCTTGTAGAGTTTTTCATCAAACATCAGCTCATAGCACAGATTAGCATATTTCATTTTATAAACCTCCGAGGGCTCATAATATTTTGTATTTGAAAGTATAGTAATATGCCTATCGGCATTAAATCTGCTGTCAAGAAGGAGCTTTAAATTACTGTCAAAAAAGAAACTGTCCTTTAAGCCGGTACCTGCCAGCCTAAATACAATATCCGCCATTTCAATAGCCACCGTTGTAAGCATATTGCTGCTTATATCGGAAACACAGTCAATTATTATGTAATCAAATATTTTTTGCAGCTCACTTAATCTTTGTGAAACATTAAATTTTGTAAACACCGGATAGCTAAATAGATTTTCTCCGGGTTTATAGCTTAGATAAGCTAAGTTATTATAACCGTCTGCCGGCATTAAATAACTGTATAATTCATCTATGTCAATATCCTTTTGCCAAATATCTCCCATACTTATAAAATTTTTTTCATTCGGGTATATCCAAGCGATATCTACAGCCATACTCTCAGTATAAATTATTAAAATTTTTGCCTTTTCTTTAGATAAATTTATGCCCATTCTGGTGGAAAATATACTTTTTCCGCTACCTCCTGAGCCCCATACCGCAATTATCATACCTTATCCTCTCATTAATTTTCATAAACTAATCATTTACTGAAACTTTAGTCTTTTCATCATCATTGTTTTCTTCAACAAGCGATGCCGCTTCCTTTTCAAGCTCTTCAAAATAGGTTTCCTGAATCATTAACAGTCTTTTTTTAATCTCATCATCATTTCTGCTCTTCAGAGCTAAATGAATTACTGCCTCCCCCTCATAACTCGACAGTTCAGCCACCTGCATTTTATTTGCCAACAATGTAACTGTCGCCAATTTTTCCAATTCATTTGAATTTTTATTATCTGTTTCCGATTTTATAGACTTCTTATCCAGTCCGCTTTCCTGTGTGGTACTTAAAACCTCCATATACATAAGACTGTCAGGTATCTCACACATCATGATTCCGTCATCATCTTTTCTTTTTACAACTACACTTACAATATCTCCTCTTAAAAGCTTACTCGATAAGCCCGCTGCATAATTTTGAACGGTTACCGATATCGCATATTTATTATCCGGAATGTCATTTAAGTATAAATCCTGCTCTACAGGAGTATCACTTAACAGTTCTTTTATAATATACATTTCAGGATATAAGCTCGTTCTTGCATATTTTCCTATAACCAAATCCTTATTTCTAATTATCTTATTCGAAATATTGAAAATTCCGATTTGCACACTCTCAATATCTTCACTCTTTATTAACGCACCTGCCTTTATCGGCTTTTTTACCTTAACTACCTCTCCTTTTTTCTCAAGAGCCGATGAATATATAGGAGTTAAAACAAAGCTTATCAAAAGCCCTACGGCCACTGATAAAATCCCTATAAAAATATGACTTTTCACTATCTTTTGCAAAAAAACACCTCCTTATATGAAATACGAAATAAAATATCCTACGGATAGATAGGGTATCATAGGCACCTCCTGTTTCTTACCGAAATTTACAAGAATTAGTAAACCCGATCCTATAAAGACTCCAAGTACAGATCTTTCAAAGCCTAAGAATAAACTATTTGCAAACATAAATTTAATGTCTCCTCCTCCTATAAAATCAAACCTCAGAGTTAAGACAAGTATAAAAATCGTCTGCAAAACCGCATATAATAGATAAAAATATAAACAAGAATTAAAAATCCCGTATTTCATCAATGTCATAAAAATTATTAAAACATTTACAATCTCCTTATTTTTTCTATATTTTATGTCATAAATCGACGAAAATAATAATATAATAAGATAAAAATAAAGCATTACCCCTTGAAATTAAAGCCATCTTTTATCTTGTTTGTCAGCGCTGGTAATATTGTATCCTTTGTGATTGTATACAAACCTGCCAAAAATGCAAGTCCGATAACCACCGCCAAAATATATTTAAATGACTCGTCTAACCAATTTCCGCTGTTATCCGCCAATTTCTTTTTCATTCTTGCAGAAATTTGCTGTAATTTAAGCTCAATATGTGCCATCAATCCTATGTACGTATTATCAACTCTGTAAAAAATATTTTTTAAAATATTCATAATAAATCTCCCATTAAAAAATTTAATAATATTGACCACATTCCTAACAGAATTGCTAATCCTTTTATCCCCCGTAAGCACGAGCGCAATCATTATTCGAAGATTTTGGCGCATAACTTATGCTTCGTTATTTCGATACCTTTTGTAATTAAACGAAATAATTTTGGTGTCAAAAATTATCTATATGTTTTACATTATTTTTATAATATCAGTGAATATACACTCAGAAAATATTGTACTGGTCGCTCCCCTCTCATAATGAAAATTAGGCCTGTGGTTATTCAGTTGTCAAAGAACAAGAATTATCTATTTAGAATTTTATCTAATAGCAAATTTAATCTCATAAATAATCTATTCAAAAAATTGACATCTTTATTATCATTATCGGATAAGCTGATTTCCTGTTCATAAAAGCCCTTTTTTTCCAGTTCAAATTTTTCTATTTGCTTTAATTCTTGATTATTCCTATAGTATTTGTTCACTGCCCTTTCAAGCACGTTGCTTATAAAAAAATTGCCTCTATTAATATCATTATTCAGCTCTCGTATGATCAATTCACATTTTTTATCATTGGTATTTATATTCTTTTGAAAATAAACGATTAGAGTCTTTAAATTTTCTTTAAGGTTGTTTTTCACATAAGGAATATAGCAAAAATAGAAGCTTTCCTTATTAGGATCTATAAAAATACAATCCTCTTTCAATAAAATACAGCTTTCATCCAATAAATACTCATTTATTGAAACAACAGCCATCAGTAAAGATTGTAAAAATTGAAAAATAAAT
>JBGZAX010000001.1:0-13674 GCA_041844335.1 Lachnospiraceae bacterium | reverse complement strand
ATTAATCAGACACAGGGTATTATTAAAATAACCAGGCTATCGAATTGAAAAATAGCTGTACATCGGTCATTTTTCTGATGTACAGCTATTTATAAATTCAATTATATTCTATTACCGTTCAGGTAATCTGTTTCTCACAAAGTCGCTACGACAATTCCTTTTAATCCGTGTTTATAGTTTATATCATTCAAAAGATCTACCTAAAATGATTTGAGCAAAGTCTTTAAAACCGCCATCATATCCAAGTGACCAAAATACGGCAGGATAAACGCTTATATTCTCCTGCACCGGCTCGGCAGGATTTGATAATACTGAATTTACTTTTAAACCGCTTATATTTCTAGGTATAATTTTGATGTTTATAAGCCAAGAATTAGGAGCCGACGGATCATTACTTTCAGCACATCTTTTATGCCAATTTGGATCATCCATATTTTCATCAAAACCTCCACCTGTTAATATACATAAATCCCTCAACACTATTTCAGGAGTTGTTACTGAGCCGAGCAAAACGCGCTTGGCATTATCCTGATTATTTCCGGCAACAAGTGTACTTATGTTGTTTTTGAGTTTAAGATCCTGTACGGTTTTTTCGTTATTCACTCCTATTTTTTCATCTACTATGTACTTGTTTCCTAAATATCCTACATTCGAGCTGAAAGCGAAGTCTGGATAAATGTCATAAAATTGAGTGTCTGCTATAGGGCTGTAGCTTAATATACCGTTTTTGATATTAACAGTTACAGCTCCTTCTGAGATCTCTAAACCTTCTGAACCCATCGCCTTATTCAAATATGCCTTTGCCTCATCTCTTTGAGCGGAACTATCAAAAGTTTTCTTAATAGTTAAACCGTTATCATTACGAACCCAAGGATTATTCATTTCTTCTACAAATTCACTATTGTTTGTAAATATTTCATTATCGATAAAATTGTCGGCATAAGATGTCCCGGAACTTTTTCGAAGTCTTTGATAAACAGGATTCAGCTATCTTAGTCAAAGCTCTTGTGGATCAGATTGCAATTATTTACGCAAAAATTATAGATATTCAAAGCCATTTCACTATGTGATCTTTTTGTTAAAAATATTGTTTTAATATTGCATAAACCGATGATATAGTTTATCATGTATATGCATAGTTTATATGCATAATTGTACGGAAATTCAATTTCCGCATAAGTATATTTGTGTTTAAAATTCACTATTAGGAGGTTGACGCGTGAAATTTTTAAGTATTAAAAAAACAATACCGATTTTGATTTCGGCAGTTTTTTTCGGTATGGCTTTAAGTCCAACAAATGTATTGGCTGCTAAAACCAAATCGGATAAAAATCTGGTAATCAAACATTCAGATTTTAAAAATGGAGTTTTTAATGTAAAGGATTGCACACTTAATTCAATCACAATCAATGGAACAGGTAAAAAAGCCACCATTTCACTGATGAATGTGCAGGTAAAAGGAGCTTTAAACCTTGAAAAAGGCAATTATGTTCTAAAAACAAAAAATTCATCTTTAAAGACAATTTCTATTTTGCAGGATAGCAAAATCATCTTAGATGAAAATTCAAACTTAAACAAAAAAGATTTAAAAATCAATGTAAATTCAGGAGTTAAGGCCAGCGTGTCATTGCCTGAATATATTAATGATGCAAATATTACCTTAGGCAAAAAAAGTTTGCTGAATATAAAGATAGGCAACTATGATAAGGCCGATTTAATTGTCAAAAAAAGCGCTACCGATTCGGTCATTATAATAAGCGGAATAGATGAAGATGCGAAGCTTAAAAGCCTGACAATTGATTCCGCCGTTAAAGGCAGTATAAAGGTTGATGTGGGACTTTTAAATGTAACTAAAAAGGCTGACGGATCTTCATTGAGCTTAGATTATAATGCTGACAAAATAGACAATAAATCAAATGTAGAAATTCTAAAAAAGGGTTCAAGAAAAGATGACAGCAACACAAAATCCGACAATAAAAATCAGACAGGCAAACAAGAGTCAGGCAATGCACAGGTACTTATTGAGTCCGATTTTAAAGTAGAAAAGAAAAAGAAAGAAGCCGCAGAAAAATTCGATAAGGAAGCAGAGAATATCAAAGCGGCAATGCCAATTCAAAACGCAAGAGATTTATTAAAGAAATTAGATGCTCTTGTAAACGCTGTCGGATTGACTGATTTATCCCATTTAGCAAAGGCGGAGAACGTAAATAAATATAACATTTTAAAATCAGAACTTAATACATACGATTTATTTAACCAGCCGCCTGCCGATATAGTTGTATTAGATGACAAAGGAACGGTAACATTAAAGCAATCACCTGAAATGGAATTAAAGGCAATTTTGCATAAGAATAATAACGTCGTGAATCTGCCGGAATATAGTAATTTGGCTCCTACAAGAACTATAGAAAAAGGGACAACAACATTTTCAATGCTGAAAGAAATGAGAGCAGCAGGAGTCGGAGAGTACACAGTACAAATGAAAATAAGCGGTAATTTGACTTATATAAATGTTGGTAATTCGCTTGATAATAAAACATTGAAAAGCAATGGTAAATCTGTAGAAGAAATGAATAATCCTTGGCTTAGCAGTACCGGTAGTTTTATAAAAATTTTTGATGCTCCAGGCAGAGAGTCAGCAAAGGAATTTTTACGCAAGGCAATGAGTCCGGAAGGTATATCAGGGGGAGCTGTTAGTGTCAAAAACGGTGTATTAAGCTGGGATCCTGTTGATGATGCTCAATTTTATGACATTTATGCAGACTTTACTTTCGCTTCAAACGAAGGATATTTAGGAAACAAGTACAGAGTAGACGAAAAAATAGGAGTGAATAACGAAACAAACATCCAAGATCTTAAATTCCAAAACAACATAAGTTCACTTATCGTAGAAAACAACCAAAATAATCCCAAGCGAGTTTTGCTCGGCTCGGTAACAACTCCGGAAATAACGCTGAAGGAGCTATGTTTATTAACAAGTACCGGCTTTTTTGCAGATATGAATAATCCGAATTGGTATAGAGACTGGGCTGAAAGCAGCGATCCAAGTACCCCTATTCCTTGGTTGATAAAAGTCAAAATTATACCTAGAAATATAAGTGGTTTAAAAATAAATTCCATATTATCATTATCCAGTAATAACGAGTCTGTACAGGTAAACGGCATAGTTCATCCTGCCATATTTTGGAGATTTGAATATAACGGCGGTTTTAAAGACTTTGCTCAAATCATTTTAGGTAAGTCTTTTGACTGATATACAATAATTTTTCATACGCTGTAATCAAAGCTTAATAAATAGGCTGTCGCCTTAATGATATGCTCCATTCCATGTAGGCAAGTGAAATAATAAAAACTTGTCACTTGTAAGAGAGGATATCACTTAGTGCGACAGCCCTTTATCTATGTAATTATGTCGACAGTCTTTGAACTATTCTTTGTTGTCTTTCGCTTACCTCACTCTTTATCCTTTCGGCGTCAATAGTCAAGAATTCCCCATCTTTATATATGATTTTCCCATTTACCATATTCATACATATATCGGTATGCTGTGCGGAATAAATGATATTCGATATAGTATCATAATCGGGTGTTAAATGCGGCTTGTCAAGGTCAAACATTATCATGTCAGCCTTATTTCCCACTTTTAGAGAACCGCAATCAAATCTGCCCTGAGCCGCCGCTCCGTTTATTGTACCCATTTTAAGAACAGTACTTGCATTCAGCGCCAACGGATTTTTTGTAATACCCTTTGCAACAAGTGCTGCAATATGAGTTTCTTCCAAAATATTAAGATTATTATTGCTGGCGGCTCCGTCTGTAGCCACCACTACATTTATTCCCATATTGTGAAATTTGTATATGGGTGCAATACCGCTGCCCAATTTTAAGTTACTTGAGATACAGTGAGATATACTCGAATCTGATTTTTTAATAATTTCGGCATCTTCATCTTCAATGTAAACACAGTGAGCCGCCTGAACCCTGCTATCAAAAATTCCGCAATCTTTAAAATATTTAACTGGAGTTCTGCCCGAATGTCTTTTTTTACAGCTTTCGTGCTCGCTTAAACTCTCTGAAATATGCGTGTGAACAATGAGGTTTTTCGATTTTGCAAATTCTGCCACCTCTTTTACAAAATGCTCTAAAGAGGTGTATTCCGCATGAAGTCCGCAGTCCGCTATGATCAGACTAGAGGTTTCTTCGGCATATTCGATTAAATCCAAGGTATCCTTGTATCCGCTTAAGTTTTTCAATTTTGTGTCATCAGAAAAAGCAGACAAGCCATGAGAAATATTTGCTCTAATTCCGGCATCCACACATGCCTTGGCAATCTCCATGATATTAAAATACATATCTGAAAAGGAAACAACCCCTGATGAAATCATTTCCATTATACCCAGCATGGTTCCGTAATAAAAATCCGATACATCAAGCTTTGCCTCAAATGGGAATATTTTTTCGTGCAGCCATCTGTCAAGTGTCAAATCCTCTCCATATCCACGCAGCAATGTCATGGGAACGTGACAATGAGTGTTGTAAAAACCTGGAGAGAGCAGTTTTTTCTCGCCGTTAATTTTCTCTCCTGTATAATCTTCGGGAGGTTTATCACCTATATAAGTTATTCTGTCATTTTCAGTTTTCAGATACATATCTTTCTTAATTTCAAAGTTTTCATCTATCAGCTTGATTTTTTCAAAAAGCATACGGTTATCTCCCTTTTATAAAAGTCTTCAATAATCAGTAATTTTAACAGGCATACAAATCTAAAATGGCTGTGTTTTTATCTTTTCATTATTATACATTGTAAAAAAACTGCGGTCAAGCCTTATTGGCATATCAAATCAGCCATCATTACGCACATGATTGTTTTTTACGAAGTGACTGAGTGCAAAATATTCACCGGACAGGATTTTAAATCAAATAAAAAGAACCCCACACTTATAAGTGCAGGATTCTTATAGTTTTAATCTTCTACTTCAACTACAACCGCTTCCGGTTTTTTCTTAGAATATCCGTGTGCCTCTTCAAGCATCATATCCTTAACCTTCATCAATCGAGTCTGTGAGCTTCTCTCAGCCTCATCAAGCTTCATCTTAATATACCTGATATTATCCTGTGCCCTGGGAATCATAACATGTTCCAAAGCATTAACACGTCTTCTGGTCTTTTCAATTTCCGCCGCTATTAACTGGCAGGATTTTTCAACCTCCGCAAGCTTTAATAAATCCGGCAAAATTTGTGAAAGCTTATATACGGAATCATCGAGATCCGCTGAGGTAAATGCATAGCCATAGGAGTAAATATCGGCAGGGTTGCTGCTCTTGGTCTTGTACTCAAAAACCGGAATATCCACACTCATAACATTCTTTGTATCGGTTTCAAGATAGACCTCCTGTTTAGGCATCATTAATGCAACATTTAAGATCTCATCGGACATTCCCGCTCTTGCCAGAACAAAGTTATTGTTGGCATCCTTAATGTTCTTTTCCACCTTTTCACGAAGTGCTTTATTTACTCTGACCATATCTAAAAAACGACGCATTAATTCATCGCGCTTGTCTTTTAATAATTTATGTCCTCTGGTTGCTGTAATCAGCTTTTTCTTTTGACGAGTAAGCTCCATTCTAGTAGGGTTTACGTGCGTTGCAGCCATTATTTACCCTCCTTATTTTTTATCGTAATACTCATCTAAGAATTCATCTTTTATTCTCTTAAGCTCCGCTCTCGGTAAAATTCTGAGCAGCTCCCAACCCAGATCCAAGGTTTCTTCAATGGTTCTGTTTGTGGTGTAACCCTGATCAATGTATCTTGCCTCAAATTCATCTGCAAATTTTGCGTACAGCTTATCCATCTCCGTTAAAGCGGCTTCACCTAAGATTATCATTAATTCCTTAGCTTCCTTTCCACGAGCATAGGCGGCAAACAACTGATTCATAGTGTTTGCATGATCCGCTCTGGTCTTACCCTTACCGATACCCTTATCCTTTAGACGGGATAATGACGGAAGAACATCGATCGGAGGATTACAGCCCTTTCTATAAAGCTCACGGCTAAGTATTATCTGACCCTCCGTGATATATCCTGTGAGGTCGGGAATAGGGTGTGTCTTATCATCTTCAGGCATACTTAAGATAGGTATCATTGTGATAGAACCCTTTTTTCCGTACTGACGACCCGCTCTTTCATATAATGTGGCAAGATCGGTGTACATATATCCCGGATATCCTCTACGTCCCGGAACCTCTTTACGAGCCGCAGATACCTCACGAAGAGCATCGGCATAGTTTGTTATGTCCGTTAAGATAACAAGCACATGCATATCTTTCTCAAATGCCAAATATTCAGCAGCTGTAAGAGCCATTCTCGGTGTAGAGATACGCTCCACTGCCGGATCGTTAGCCAAATTTATAAATAGTACGGTTCTGTCAATAGCTCCGGTTTCCTTAAAGCTGTCAATGAAGAAATTTGACTCCTCAAAGGTAATACCCATCGCAGCAAACACAACGGCGAAATTTTCATCTGTTCCTCTAACCTTGGCCTGTCTTGCTATCTGTGCTCCAAGTTTTGCATGTGGTAAACCTGATGCTGAGAAGATAGGCAGTTTTTGTCCACGAACCAATGTATTAAGTCCGTCAATTGCAGACACGCCTGTCTGTATGAACTCCTCAGGATAGCTTCTTGCGGCAGGGTTCATCGGAAGACCGTTTATATCCATTCTCATATCCGGAAGAATTTCAGGACCGTTATCAATAGGTCTTCCTATACCGTCAAATACTCTACCGAGCATGTCGGCAGATACGCCAAGCTCCATTGTTTTTCCGAGAAACCTCACCTTACTGCTTTCAAGGTTTATTCCCGTAGCGGCATCGAACAGCTGAACAAGTGCATCGCTGCCGTTTATCTCAAGCACCTTGCAACGTCTTCTTTCGCCGTTAACCAGCTCAATTTCTCCCATTTCATCATAGGTGACTCCCTCTACGCCGCGAACCAGCATTAAAGGGCCTGCCACCTCTTGTATTGTTCTATATTCTCTAGGCATTTTTTATCAGTCCTCCTTTTGATTCACAGCGTCGGCGCATTGAACAAGTAATGTCTTCATTATATCTTCCTTAGCCTTGTCAAGTTCAACATCCGGAATATACTTGTAACGACCTATCTGCTCTCTTACAGGCAGATTTACCAGTTTTTCAATGTTCGCACCCTTATCAAGAGCCTCTTTTGCATCCTTATAATACTGTAAAACAAGCTCCATCATTATTCTTTGCTTTCTGGCTGAGGTATACGTATCCACCTCGTGGAATGCATCCTGATGCAAATAGTCCTCTCTTATGGAACGAGCAACCTCAAGCTTAAGTCTGTCAGGAGCCGACAGAGCATCCATACCTACCAGCTGCACGATTTCATTTAATTCCGACTCTTCCTGTAACAGCAGCATTATCTGTCCTCTTAGGTTGCTCCACTCTTTGTCCACATTATCGTCAAACCATTTCTCCATATCGTCCTGATATAAAGAATAGCTGTTAAGCCAATTTATGGCAGGAAAATGTCGTCTATATGCAAGATCCGAATCAAGTCTCCAGAATACCTTTACTATACGAAGAGTAGCCTGAGTTACCGGCTCTGAAATATCACCGCCGGCGGGGCTTACCGCTCCGATTACCGATAAGGCTCCCTCTCTTCCCTCTTTTCCTAAGGATATAACCTTTCCGGCTCTTTCATAGAACTGTGCCAAACGAGAACCGAGATAGGCAGGATAGCCCTCTTCTCCGGGCATTTCCTCAAGTCGTCCCGACATCTCTCTTAAAGCCTCCGCCCATCTTGAGGTGGAGTCACCCATAAGAGCTACCGAATATCCCATATCTCTAAAATATTCCGCTATGGTAATTCCGGTATAAATAGATGCTTCACGAGCTGCAACCGGCATATCCGATGTATTGGCAATCAGGACTGTTCTTTCCATTAAGGACTTTCCGGTCTTAGGATCCTTTAGTTCCGGAAACTCGTTAAGAACATCAGTCATCTCATTTCCACGCTCACCGCAGCCTATATATACTATTATATCGGCATCAGCCCACTTTGCCAGCTGATGCTGAACTACAGTTTTTCCTGAACCGAAAGGCCCCGGAACCGCCGCCGTACCGCCCTTTGCTATAGGGAACAATGTATCTATTACTCTCTGTCCTGTAATTAGAGGGGAGTTTGGAGGCAGCTTTTTAGCATAGGGTCTGCCCACACGAACCGGCCATCTTTGCATTAATAGCAGCTCCTGCCTTTCTCCCTTTTCATTTATGATATGTCCTATCGCCTCCGTTACGGTAAAATCTCCCTCATTAATATCCTCAAGCTTGCCTTTCATGTTGGGAGGGAGCATTATTTTCTGTACTACTATGTCGGTTTCCTGTACGGTTCCTAAGATATCTCCGCCTACCAGCTCATCTCCTACCTTAGCTACCGGAGTAAAATGCCATTTCTTGCTCACATCAAGAGGTTCCACCTCCACACCGCGCTTCAACAGATTTGAACCGGTCTTTTCCATAATGGCATTAAGCGGTCTTTGAATACCGTCATAGATACTGCCTATAAGTCCCGGTCCAAGACCTACACTTACAGGAATTCCTGTAGATTCTACAGGCTCTCCGGGGCCAAGTCCCGATGTTTCCTCATAAACCTGAATGGATGCCTCATCTCCATGCATTTCTATGATTTCACCTATCAGTCTTTCCTTACTTACCCTAACTACGTCAAACATATTTGCATCACGCATTCCCTCCGCTATTACCAAAGGTCCTGCTACTTTTTTTATAACGCCTCTACTTGTAACGCCTTTACTATTCATTTATCTATCTCACCCACCATTTCCAAATATAATATCTGATCCGACTGCCTGTTCCACTGATTTCTTAACCGCCAAAATTCCCTTGCCGGTATTTCCGGAAACTCCCGGTATCAGTATTATAGCCGGCAATCTGCTTTCACGATATTTATCTATTTCACCTTCGATAGCCTCAGCCAGCGCCTCCGTTATATAGATAACCGCATAATTATCCTCCGCCAAATCTCTTAACGTCCTTACAGCCTGCTCAGGATCACTAACAGGAAAAGGAGTGAGTCCGAGGGCTGCAAAGCCGTATATACTGTCTCTGTCGCCCATTACAGCAATCTTATACATACATCTCCCTTATCCTTTCCTCTACTACCTCGTTTGGCAGGCTGTTTTGCTTGCCGGATAGTATTAAACGTACTGTCTTTATCTCATTTTCTCTAGCCAAAACATAGGCGGCAAGCGGTCCTATCCCAAAGCTTTCGGATAGCTGGGATTTCATCGCCTTTATCATATAATTATCGCACCAAACCTCAAATTCCGATATGGAGCTTGACAAAGCTTCAGCCGCATCGCTATAAGCTGTAAGTTTTATATAATCACCTATCGCCTGTTCGGAATCAAAAGCGGCATTCGTAAGCAACTCTATATTAAGGCTGTCACAAAGTGCTAAGGCTTTCTTCAAAAAGCCCTTATCCTTTCCCGTCCTTGCCGCTCTGATAGCGATTTTTATGTCTGCACAGGCAACAGTAAGCTCCGCATACATTCTAATAAATTCGCTGAAGGATTCCTTGCCTGCCCTATATATATCATCAAGAGCCGCTCTATCTATTATTATATCACTTTCCTGACTGTCTCCCGTATGCAGCAAAATATCATAAGCCTTTCTTGCCGCCTCTCTCATACGTTCAGGAAGATAGGTCATATCATTTTCGGCGACAGATTTTTTTATAAGATCCAAATCCACCGTGCCCTGATTTATATATGCATTATCCTGCTCCTGTTTAACAAGCTCCGATTTCATAGCCGCTTTCAGATTATGATAATCATTGCTGTAGAGGAATACATCAAACACCGATATATCCTCCAACATTTCACGCATAAGATTCCAAGTCTTTTCGCGTTCTCCTCTAAGTAACTCTTCTATATTTTCAGCATCATCAGCTCCCCAGTTTTTCTCTGTAAGGAGCTTTACACACTCATCGACACTTCCGGCAGATAATAATTGCCTGATGAATGCCGCAGATAAAAGTGTTAATTCCTTAGCTCTGATACGCGCGACCTGATAAATAAATTCTCTATCCGCCATATCTTCTCCTTAAATTTTTATTTAGAAAATAACACTTCATTTACCTTATCGACCAACACATCATAGGAATTGTCAAAAAGTGCATCTATAGAGCAATTTTCCTCAACCTGACTGTATTTTAATATAAATCCCCCGTTTATATCAGCTGTATCGGCGGACAGCTTTAATGAACCTTTCTTATCAGCCAATGCGGAATTCACTCTGTTCTCAAAATCAGCCGGCAATCTGTTCTTATCGTTTTTAGATAAAATTATCTCTCCGGTTTCTCCTCTGCCATACTTGGCTGCTATTTTCACCAATATATCAAAATATTCGGAAACGTCCTTTGATAGAAGTGTTTCCTTTGCCTTTTTGATAGTATCGGATATAAGCTTTTGCTTGCAAGACAATAATGTCTGTCTGATTTTAAGCTGTGCCGTAGAATCAGCTCTATTTTCTATGTCCGCACTCTCATTTTGCGCTCTGGTTTTGGCCTCCGCAAGTCTCTTTTCAGCCTCCTGCGTAGCCTCATTTATTATCTTGGAGCACTCCCTGTCAGAATCCGCCTTGATTTGCTCTATTTTCTCTTTAGAGCTGTTATCAATCTGACTGATAATCACATCTAATCCTGCCATAGTCCCTCCTAATTTTCTATTTTTAATACATTAACTATTAATATTATTTAATTCCGAAAATTGCCAGGATGGAAACCAGTAATGCAAGAATAGCGTAAGTCTCAACCATTGCAGGTAAAATCATAGCCTTACCGAACTGATCAGGTCTTTTTGAAACAAGACCGATAGCTGCAACAGATGCATTTGACTGATGTATAGCTGACCATAATCCTACAAATGCCATAGGCAAGCAAGCTGCAAAATACAACAAACCCTTTCCCAATGTATCCGGAGCCGCACCGCCCATAATACCTATCTGTGTCAATGTGATGAATGCGATAAGCAAACCGTAGATACCCTGTGTTCCCGGTAACAGCTGTAAAATAAGAACCTTAGAGAACAGCTTAGGATCCTCTGTAATAGCTCCTGCCGCCGCTCTGCCGCCTTTACCTACACCTATTGCCGAACCGATGCCTGCCAATAATGCTGCCAATACCGCTCCTGTTAATGCTAAAACCTGTCCCATATTTCCCATTTTAATTAGTCCTCCTCGACTCTATAATATTTTGTATTTTCGGTAAATGGCTCAAATCTTCTGCCACCACCGTTATAAAACTTTCCATAAAATTCCACATACTGTAAACGATTGGCATGCACATATGCACCAAGAACGTTTATAAGCAGATTTAAAGTATGACCTATTGCGAAAACAATAATAAAAAGTATCGCTCCTACAATGCCGCCGCCAAACATACTTCCGATTTTATTAAATACGCTGGCAATAACTCCGGTAGCCAATCCAAGAGCAAGTAATCTTGAATACGAAAGCACATCGCTTAGATATCCCGTGATACCGTATACTCCGTACAATCCTTTCAGAAATCTCTTACCGAATCCCTTTGATTCCCTGCCTGCTGTGGCTAAAATGCCGACCATTCCTACAATCGCCGAAACCTTGCCTGCCGTTGCTCCTGCAGCAGACAACGTAAAGCCCAGCCCCAACATTCCTGTAATCATAGGTGATGACAGTAATAAGAGCACGCAACCGCCTACAAACAATATCCAAAATACATCATCATAGATAGCGTCCTTTATTCTGCGATTTCTGATATTATTGTACATCTGCGCAAAAAGTCCGAGCATAAGATGTGCCAAGCCTATTGCAAATGAAAATACCAACATTCGCATCGGCTGATTAACCGGCACGAACCAAAGTGCGGGCATCTTGATGTCGGGTCTGTTGAAGAAAGTAGCCGCTATAACATCTATAGCATCTCCAAAAAAGCTTCCGAACATTATACCCCAAAATGCCGTTGCAACACCGCAATATTGAAACAATTTAAGAGTTTTTCTAAATTCAGGCTCTAAATTCTTGCACTTTGCAAGAACAAGTCCCGTTCCTATGACTAATATCAGACCGTAAGCCGCATCTGAATACATCAATCCGAATAAAATATAATAAAATAGTGCTGTCAAAAAGGTAGGATCAAATTCTCCTCTGCCGGGTAGGCTGTAGCTTTCCACAACCGACTCAAGAGGAGATGCAAAGCCTTTATTCTTAAGCATAACAGGCTCGTCATCCTTTTTATGTACATCTTCAAATTCGCATATCACATCGAAAGGTTCAAGAGCTGTATTTAATTGTTCAACATACGGCTCCGGTATATACCCTCTGATAACAAATACATGACTTGATTGAACAATATTTGATAATACGTCATATTTATCGGCTCTCATAATATAAAAATCATGCACCA
Source organism: Lachnospiraceae bacterium (assembly GCA_041844335.1). Taxonomy (GTDB): domain Bacteria; phylum Bacillota; class Clostridia; order Lachnospirales; family Lachnospiraceae; genus CAUUFM01. The sequence continues at coordinate 1,194 of JBGZAX010000001.1, read as the reverse complement.
GCTTCATATCATTCACACTGCCGGCATATGTCTTTAACTCAGACTCAATGCTTTCTATTCCTGCTTTGGATTCTGATATTTCACTATTCAGCCTTTCAACTTCCTGCTTTGGATTCATGCCGGTAAATGGTGCTCTTACAAAATCTATTTTTTGTAATGCCTCGCCTACCTTCCCTGCGATATCCTTTGCACAAACCACGCACAGGCATGTCAATTCGTCACTGCTACTGATAATATCGACATTCACCGCATCAAGTCCTTTATCGTAAGAAGAGATCACATTATAGATATCAGGCTCACTAAGAGGAGTCTTAATTTGTCCGATAAATGCTTTAGTATTCTCCGTGCCCTCAAAATCAAGTGGCAAATCGAACCCGATCCAAGGCTTCAGGGTTTCTATTTGAAGCTCCAATCTTGGTATGTTGTTTTCAAGCTCCGTTCTTTCCCTTTGCAGTTTCACAATACTGTTTGCTTTGTCATAAACCTTAGAATGGTCTTTAGTAGCTTTTTCAAATTCCGCAACTTTAATGTGAACTCTACCGTCCATTTTTTCAAAAAAGCCTCGTTTATCTTCCACAACCTTTTCCATAATCGATAAGGCATTTCCGATAACATTCGCACTTTTTTCAAAGACCGCTTTTTGCTTGCTGACATCGTTCTTTTTGAAAATTGTTCCGCCCTTTTTGGCTTTACGCACCTCAACTACGCCTAATCGTTGAATAAGCTCAAGCACTTGTTTTCGGTCTTTATTAAGGCCGCATAAGGTTAGGCGTTTAGTGGATAATACAGCCATAAGCTATTATACCCTCCCTTCCAATAATTTAAGTTCATCATGCTGTCAACTCTTCAAGTATGGCTAAAATAGCTTCATTTTCTTTAATCTTAGCACTACTCTTAAGTTTCTCCAGTTCCTCATCGGATTTAGAAACAGTCGTTTCTATTAAAGCATCCGCTCTCTCCAAAGCCTCCTTTCTGTGCTGCTCTATCACGCTGCTACAGCTTTCCTTTGACGAGGTCAAAATTTCATTTGCCTTATCTTTTGCCGCTATAAGAGCCTTTTCACCCGCCATATTCGCAGTCTTCAATTCATCTGCCGCTTTCTTTTCGGCTGCTCGTATCGCCTCAATTGTAACATTTGCCATTTTCTGATCACCTCTACTTTCACAAATGCTCATAATATTATATCTCAAAACT